>JASGLP010000038.1 GCA_030156895.1 Eubacteriaceae bacterium
TCATTGTTTTTTTATTTGAAAAAACTTCAAAAACCCTGTAAATATAGGTTTTATAAAAAAATAGGGGTGTTTTACTTGACACTACCCAAACAACCTGAGAGGTGAAAGCATGAAAAATAAAGGCGGTGCGCCACGGGGAAATAAGAACGCTGCTGGCCATGGTGCGCCTATCGGTAATAAAAATGCAGTTGGACACGGTGCACCCGTTGGAAACCGCAACGCACTTGCAACGGGTGTGCATGAGCGCATTGACCCGGAGACGTTGCCGTATGAAGAACGGTGCCTATTTAACAATTTGGTCAAGCTATACCGGAATCAGGAAGCAGCAGAACCTGTTTTTAAGTATATCCGAGCAATGGCCACAAAGCAAATAACCAGGATCAACCCGGACGGTACGGAAACGGTGAAGCCGATCCCTTACAAAACCATGGGTTATTATTGCCTTAATAGCCCGCTGGCCTATATGCACATATATTTATATGAACATTATCCATGGGTGTTCATGGAACCAGAGGACTAAAATGCGAGGCCCTAAAAGGGAAACATCGCATTATCAGAATGTAAGCAAATGTAAGTGTTAAATCCTCTTCGGATGCTTAGAAATGCTAAGGTTTAAACATCATTGGTAAAATCCTCTTCAGATGTTAAGAAATAACAAGGTTGAAAACTTATAGAGTATTTCGGAGTACTCCATTGCGAACGTTCTGTATATTTGTTGTACTGTTTCGGTACGTTGCAACGCATAAATAGTAACGTTACCCTTTGGAATTATTTTTTAAATGAAGTAAACGAGGTACTTTAATGATTAAAGACATTGATAAAGAAATGTTTGCTTCAGTGGATAAAAACCCGGATTTAACCGATAAACAACGGCTTTTCTGTCTTTACTATGTAAGGACATTCAATGCGACCAAAAGCTATCAGAACGCTTATGGTAGCAATTACGCACAGGCCAATGCTCATGGTTCACGGCTCCTAATAAATGGTAGTATAAAAAGTGAAATTCAGAAGCTCATAAAAATGAAAATGAACAGCCTTTTAATTGGTACATCTGATATATTCGTTTTTTATTGGTCAATTGCATTTTCAGATATGACCGATTTTTTATCATTTGATGAAAGCGGTGTCTACCTTAATGCTTCTGAAGAGGTTGACGGGCGATTGATTTCTGAACTGGCTATAAGTGATAACGGGATAAAAGTAAAGCTTCTGGACCGCATGAAAGCCCTTCAGTGGTTATCGGATCACATGGATCTGGCCACAACAGAACAAAGGGCACGCATTGAAAAAATGAACTCTCAAATAGAGCAGATCAAAACCTCTTCTGGTCCGTATGAAAATGACGGATTTATTGAAGCTTTAAAATCAGAGGTGAAATAGAGAGCTTTTAACCGTTCCAATCATTGGGGATGCAAATACAGCTTTGAAAATAAAAGAGGCGTGTGGGGCTGTCAGGCGGTCAAAATGATATAGTAATTGCCATACGTCCGGTAGTCCTATGATTATGGGTATAAAAAAAGCCTATAAGCTTTTCAAGGAAATCCTTGAAATAGTCGCTCTGATAACTGGCATTATCGCAGCGATAAAAAGCTTACTAGGCTAAACCCAGAGGGGCGAAAGCCCCTTCTATATAAATTATACTCCATGCTTTTTAAAAAAGATAGCATATTAAGCAATATGCAGTTTTTCCATTAAGGCCTCTTGAAGCACCTGTGAAAAATTGACATTGCTTTCTAGTGCTGCATCATTGAGCCATGAAGGAATAGTGAGCGTTTTTTTAACCGCTCTGGAATCAGTTTTTCTTTTATAGGCGTTCATATCAAATTCGATTACTACCAGGAATTGCCCCTCTTCTGGCTTTATATCTTGTGGATTTGAGGCTTTCGGAATCTCCTCTTTATTATCCTCCATATAGGACAAGACAAGTCCCAAAGCATCAAAGGCCATTTCATAAGCCTGATCCATGGTATCGCCACAGGTATTACACCCGGGAATATCAGGAAAAAACACGGAAAAGCCTCCATCCTCTTCAGGAATAAAAACAGCTGGATAAAATAATTTTTTCATTTCTTTTCCCTCCACTAAGGACTTTACCAGCCTACTTCAGGCCAGCATCTTTCAGTATTTGTTGCTCAGTTCCTTTTTTAAGGTCTTTTGAGTGATAAGGTACAGTGGTTCTCTTGTCGGTCTCAGGATTAACAAAGAATTTATGTGATCCGTTTTGTCGAACTTCAATAAATCCATTTTCTTTCAACAGTTTTATCATTTCCTTTGGTGTCATTGGCATGAGCTTGATCCCCTTTCCTTATCATATTTATATTATAACACGTATTAATACGTATATCAACTAATTAATTTCATTTATTCCATTATTTCCATTAGTTTTCTGTATTTATCGTATTTAATGTACTAACTTCAAAGTCATTTATAACATTCCTAACATTTACAACAGTAGATCAAAAATAGTTTATGCCATTTACGCCATATATGCCAGTGTTTCAAAGGTTAAAAACTTACTGGGTATCCGTAAGTTGGGGATACCCTCAAAGCTGGTTTTCCGGCCGTGACAGTGTCGATTTCTCGACGGTGTGGCTCCTAGTTTTTCAGGTGCGAACATTGGCGCAATTTTTCGCCGATCTGGTGGCTGAATTTTCAGCCGTGAGATATCCGCATTTTTGCGGTGATCTGGCCTTCGAATTTTCGACCGCCAAAATTGACGACTCGGATGTTTTGCGGACTCCTCAAAATTGAGGGCATCTATCCGGCTACGACCCGGAAGGTCGGGGGTTATTCCTCTTCCTGATCCTCTTCGTATTCCATGATATCGCCGGGTTACTCTCCAGATTGTCTTAAATCATCGGTTGTGAGGGCTATTTTTACATCTTCGTCCACATCAAAATATAATTTACACCCTAAAAAATCGCTAATTTTTATCAGATCATCCGCCGAAAAGCTTCCTCTTGTAAATTTATTTCTCATAGATTGGGGAGTAATACCTAAATAATCCGCCAAATCTTTGTTCTTTACTCCCTTTAGTTGTAATAATGACTTTATTTTATCGGATACAGACATTATAAACACCTCCTTTTTTAGTATATTAACATCAAATTAAGTATAAAGCAATCAAATATTATATATTAATACTCAATAAAATGTATTTTCCTATTGACGACATAATCTAAATAATGTATAATATACTCAATAAGATGTACTAAACGAAAGGAGCAACCACCATGTATAACCGTTCAGAGATTGTAAGAACCGCCAATAAGCTGGCCACTACCGGATTAACCAAGAGCCAGGCATTCAAAAGAGCCTGGGCACTGGCTAAGGGTCAAACCCTCTTCGTTAAAGGCGTGACCAAAGGCAACCGACAGACAGCAATTGACCACATGAAGAACTACCAGCTTGAAGATGTGGCCATTACACTGGTCAAGAATTCAGCAGATTATTTTGAAGATGATACCCTTGAAGTGATCGCCACCATTAACGGGAAATCTTACTGTGTTGGTTATTTACCACCTTCAACCTCTGGACTATTATCAAAAGGTCATGAATTATGGAACAGCCCTAAAAGGGGCATTAAAACAGATTGTAGGCGGTAACGGCTTGTATTATGGGTTGAGAATTAATGCACAGATGATGTAACCGGAAATATAAGGGGGCTGCCATGGTGGACGTGCCCCCAGAATTGGGGAGATCCCCAGGGAGGATAAGAACATGAATCAAACATTACTTGCACGACTGAATGAGCTGAAAGGCATGAAGAGGGAAGTTGAAACCCACCTGGCTATTTATTGGCCGGTAAAGAATAAGACCGCCCTTAAATTGCTGATGATCCAGAATGAAATGAACTGGATCACTGAAGCACTGGGCGTTAAGCGGTAAGGATATAAACGCCTGACAGCCCCATACGGGCATTTAAAGTACAAGGGGCTTGTAAGATTACCGATAAAGATTATAATAGCCGTATCAGGCAGAAAGAGAAGAGGATTTTACAATGGAAAAGAACAGTTTGAAAGTCTTATGGGAAAATGCAACCCGGAATTTAGCTGTGGAGCAAGACACACCCGAGCACAAAAAAGCACGTGAAAATTATAATGATGCTTTGCAAAACATGCTAAATGTTGACTATGATCTTGCAAATATTATGGATGAAGCAAATAATGACCTTGCTTACTATGAGACTTATCAGGCTTTTGAGCTAGGATTTAAGGAAGCCGTGGGGCTTTTAATGGGGTGTGCACAATGACGGAATGTACTGAAAAAAGAATGGTAGAGGTTGGGCTCTTGCAGTACAATGATTTGTGCGATGGCGTTTCACATTTGAAATATGATATCGACAAACTTAAATTTCTGCTGGATGAATTGACAGTTAAATATTTACCACTGATTAACAGAGATCCAATAACAATAGGGCTTTATGAATGGAATGAGTTTATCAAAGGGCTGGGAAACAATTATAAGAACTGTTCTCTTATCGGCAATATGGCACTTGATCTGATTATTAATATTGAGGAACGGCAAGAGGAGCTGCAACGAATTATCGATAGCAGCCGTAAGAAGAGGGTTTAATCACCAGGCATCCGCAAGGGTGCTTTTTTAATGCTGTAATTCCGGATGTGCAAGGTTCTTGCTAATCTGGTGCTACAATGTGCAAGGATCGTGCAGGTTTGGGAAGCGGGTAGCCTCTTCCTGTTCATTATCGGGATAAAAAACCCACTACTAAAAAACAGTAATGGGGACTTTTATTTTAATGTTCATCCTAAAAATACTTATTTAACGCCATTTTAGAACCCCAGAGTTGGTGTTTATTTGGTGTTTATTGCTCACTTTTTTGGTTGTATTTCATGTTCGTTCATGAATTCTATTAATATCAAAACCGCATATTATAGCCGTTTATCAACACTATGAAAAGTCAGTATTTTTCATTTACTCTATTCGTAATCAGTAGGTCGGGGGTTCGATTCCCCCCGCTAGCTCCAGAAAGCTAGTAATAAAGCACCTTTCGGGGTGCTTTTTATTTTGCTGATTGTGGAAGAGGTCGAAAATCACGTAGTTGGGGACAGTTTGGCGACTGTTGTTAAAAAAATTAAAGCCTCACAATGAATTACAGAGTTTTCGACAGGATTTTGATTAATCGTTTAATTTATTAGCCTATCCAATTGCGTTCCCATCTTCATCGATCTCTTGGGAACCACCACCAAAATAATAACCCTTACTTTCAAGGAAATCTATGAATTCATCCCAATATTGGTCATGATCCACATTATCAGGCAGCTCAACAACACCGTTTATTTCAATATATCGACTCATAATTGTCCTCCTACTTTCTTTTCCTTTGGAACAATGGCTAGCGTATAACCCAGAGGATCAAGCAGCTTAAAGAGGGTATCTATTATGGGGGTTGCTTTGAGATTCTCGAGGCGTGCAATAGCAAGCTGTTTTAAGCCGGTTAAATCGGCCAGTTCCTATTGGGACATTCCACATTTTTCCCGGGCCTCAATCAGTTTTCCGATAAGAGCAACCTCAAACTCTATTTCTGTCCTTTCTGAATCGCTTAAGAAATCAGGATCATTATAAAGGTCGTTGAATTCTGTAAATTCTTCATTACCTATTTTAACACTCATTTCTGGCACGTCCTTATTCGTTATTTCCCATTAATTTTGTGGTTCGTCTTTGATCCTGAAACTGTATGAAGACCGGATAACCCCTTAAGCCTCATTCGCTTTTCAGGCTTTTTATTGATCGTCACAACCTCAACGATATTGCCATTAATCAACCGGGCCAGGAACTCATGTACATCAGCTTCAGCATCATCAAGGTCCATATTTTTCTTGTCTGCCAGCGCTTGTATTAACTCATCGACCGTAAGTCCTTTTTCCAGCTGCCCCCACAAATAAATAAATGCACCATTAAGAGCGGTCAGACCGGAAACTGAGCCATTATTATAATCATTTTTCGAAAAAATCCAAAACTCACCTGCAAACTCGTTCAAAAAAAATTCTTCTTTTATGGAAACAGACTTAATCTTCATTTTAATTTTTCTCCAATTTACTGCTAAGATTTCTAATTATTTATTATGGTTAAATAATATCTTTGACTTTGTTAAATTATAGCATATCTTATGTTTATTGTATCCACAAAATTTTATGCGTTTAGAACAATTAAACAATACTTCGGGGAATACGCAAGGAACACGGTATGAAAAAGGCAATCACCGTCCGAGCTCCGGGGATAATATCTGCTGGCAGTAAATGCGTCGGGCTAATGATTTCTTTTAGTTTGGGAAACAGATCATCCTGAGCATCGGCAAATCCAATGATAGGATCACGCCATTGGCTTTCTGTGTCCTTTATTGCCTGATAGTCATTAACATATTCTGTGATCATTTCAATCAATTCTTCATTCATCCCAAGCAACTCCTTTTTATCAAATTAATTTCATTTTTTTATCGTTCTCTTAATAATACTTTATTAGCTACTACTTTTCAAATAGATTGACAGCATTTCCAAGTTTTGCTATCATGCTGACATCTAATGAAAGTGAATTAAAAATGGGAAAAAAAGAAGACCAATTAAACTTAGAAATTAAACAGTTCAATAAAACCACTGATCTAGCCAAAGCGCAGCTACTAGATGCTCAAAAACAAAACGAAGCAAATATGGCGGCCATTAAAGAAGCGCAACAGGAGGTTAGAGAAAATACTGCCCACAACATTGGCAATTTGTGGAATTCGGATAGCTATGAAGCCCTGATTGAACTCAGCCAGACGATTAATCCGGTCAATCAGAAGCTTGCTGATTATGAAGCTGTTGAAAAAAATATCGAGCGACTCAAAAGAATCATCGACAATCCTTATTTCGCTCGCATCGATTTTCAGTTCAGTGACCAGGATCATGCTGATACTTTTTATCTCGGTCAATCTTCATTAAAAGATGAAGATACTTATAAAATGTATGTATTCGACTGGCGGTCTCCCATTGCCAGCGTTTTTTACCGCTTTTCACCAGGTCCGGCTCATTACGACGCCCCAGTGGGAAGAGTTGAAGGTGAGCTTTCTTTAAAACGGCAATATGAAATTAAAGACGGCAAGCTGTCCTATTTTTTTGACGCCGATGTTCAGGTGTTGGATGATTTTCTAAGAAATCTGTTATCTCAGAACACAGCTTCAAAAATGAAAACCATCATCCGCTCGATTCAGAAGGAACAGGATGTCGCCATCCGCGACCTGACAAGTTCCGTTTTGATTATACAGGGGGTTGCCGGCAGCGGCAAAACATCCATTGCTTTGCATCGCGCCGCTTATTTAATGTACCAGGGCTTGACCCATAAGCTGCACGCCCGGAATATCCTAATTATTTCTCCTAACAAGGTTTTTGAACACTATATATCCAGTGTCATCCCGGATCTGGATGAAGAAAATGTCGTCACCTCAGTCTTCGACGAGATCCTTTCCCTGATTCTGGATAAAAAGAAAATCGAACCTAAATTCGCTTTTCTGGAAAAGCTTTTGTCTGATCATGAAAATCGAGAGCTTCTGCGAAGCAGCCTCAGTTTTAAAAGCTCGGAAATTTTTATGCGGATTCTTGATCGACTGATCCAGCAAATTCCTGAAAAATGGATGAAAATCAAAGAGATACGCTTCAAAAAAGAATGTATTGTCCCAAAAAAAGAAGTCCAGCGTCGTTTATTTGAAAATCATGATACGCCGCTTAGAACCCGACTTAAATATCTCGAAGAGTTTATAGATGACACCATTTTTGAACGCCGGAATTTTCATCCTAATGAGCAGCTGATGAAAACCCTCATGTCTTTTTCAGAATTCAATATCCAAACAATCTATCAGAATCTGTTTAAAGATACAAAAAACTTTTATCAGTTAGCCGATGGGCTCGATTTACCTACAAATATTGATGAGCTTATAAAAAATACCTGCATAGGTTTTTCAAAGCCCACCCTGGCCTATGACGACGCTGCGGCACTGGCCTACTTGTATTTAAAAATCAACGGTGCCCATGAATACCAGGAGATCCGTCAGGTAATCGTCGATGAAGCCCAGGATTATTACCCCATCCATTTTGAGATCATGAATCTCCTCTTTAAAAAAGCCAAACTGACCATTCTCGGCGATATCAGTCAGACCATCGAAAAGAATGAAGGCCTGGACTTTTACCATCAAATTGAACAAATCTTTAATCGAAAAAACACCAGTTTGGCCACCATGAACAAGTCTTACCGCTGTACCAATGAAATATTAGACTTTGCCGCAAAATTTTTGCATCAGCAAATTGCCATTGAAAGCTTTAACCGTCAAGGTGAAAAACCACAAATTTCAATCGCTGCTGATGCCCAAGAACTTGAAAAATTGTTACTTACTGAAAGTCAGCTCTGTCTTAAAAAAGGTTATCATTCTATCGGACTGATCTGTAAAACCCAGAAAAACGCTCAAATATTATATGAAACATTAAAACCAAGTCTTGATCTGCATCTGATCAAAGATGAAATGGACACAGACCTCAATGGCATCTTTATTATGCCTATCTATTTATCTAAAGGTTTGGAATTTGATGCTGTGCTTGTCTGTGATGCCAGTGCTGAAAACTATAGTGATTCTGAAGATAAAAGCCTTTTATACATTGCCTGCACCCGGGCACTCCACCGGCTCCATATATTTGCCCAGGGAAAACTCAGTCCACATTTTTAATGTCCGGAATCAAGGGAAAATTCCTTTGATTCAGACTGAAGACTAAGTATATTTTCGCGCCTGAGTACCGACAATTGGCTTTTCAGTTGTCCGCCTCGGGGCGAACAGTTGCTGGAAAAAGTCTTTAATTAATGATTTCAAATTTAGCAACTGTACGAATCCGCGCGCGGACTACGAAATCCAATTGGTCGGTGCGGGGTTTGTCTACACACCGAATCAAGGGAAAATACCCTTGATTTCTTCGGCATAGATCAGTCGCTTGAGGGCTACGATATAAGCCGCCATACGCAGGGTGCAAGCGCATTTTTTAGTTTCTTCCAATAGTTCTGTAAAGGCATCGGTCATGATTTTTTCAAGCATTTCTTTCACTTCATCCCGGCCCCAGGTTAAAGACTGAATATTCTGAACCCACTCAAAATAGGAAACAATGACGCCGCCACTGTTGGCAAAGATATCCGGAACAATCGTGATGCCTTTTTCTTCGAGGATCTTATCAGCTTCAACGGTCGTTGGCCCATTTGCCCCCTCAACAATATATGAACATTGCAGTCTGTCTGCATTGTCTTCATTAATTTGATTCTCCAGCGCTGCCGGAATCAGGACATCACAGTTACAGGTTAAAACTTCTTCGTGCGAAATATGTAAAACCCCATCCGCCTGATAATCTTTCAGGTAATTGCCTTTTATTTCCAGAAACCTGGAGATTTCATCAGCGTCCAGTCCCTTTTCACAATATATCCCACCAGAAACATCACTTAAGGCAATAATTGTCGCATTGCGGTGAAAGAGAATCCGGGCGGCATTGCCACCAACATTTCCCATTCCGGTAATAGCAAAGCTCACATCTTCAAAAGTTTTATTGTCCTGGGCCAGAATCAGCTTGGTACTGATGGCAACCCCTCGGCCTGTTGCTGAATTTCTGCCATTTGATCCACCAAGCTCCACTGGTTTACCGGTTACTACGCCGGGACAGGGTTTGCCTTTTAGCATACTGTAGGTGTCAAGAATCCATGCCATAGTCTGGGCATTGGTATTCACATCGGGAGCTGGAATATCGGTGTCAGCACCGATTAATGGTTCAATGGCAAAAGCGTATCGTCTGGTTAAACGGCGCAGTTCACGGTGTGATAATTCGTTAGGATCAACCCGAACGCCGCCTTTTGCGCCTCCATAGGGAATATTAACCACTGCGCACTTTAAAGACATCCAGGTCGCCAGGGCTTTGACCTCATTTAAATCACAATCCTGATGAAAACGAATCCCACCTTTAAATGGTCCACGGATATTGGAATGCTGGACCCGATAACCTTCAAAAACTTTGACATCACCATTATCCATTTCAACCGGTAAATAGACTTTCGTTTCCCGTTGCGGATTCTTAATGATTTCAAACATATACTTGTCCATCTGACCAATTTCCATAGCTTCTGTCATAACATCAATAACATTTAAATAGGGGTCGTAAATTTTGCTCATGCTTTTCTCCTGTAGTTTATACTTTTTTTAACACAAAACAATCATAATCCCAGAAGATAGTCCTTGTCAATTGTTAAGTTCATTACCTTCATCCATAACTTTATAAAGATAAATAACTTTATTATCTAGCTTTTCAGCGCTATTCAATTAACAATATTAAGCACTCACTTTTTCTTGATGTTTTCAGCCAAAAAGAAAAGCAACCGCTTATCTGCCAGTTGCTTTAAAAATATATTTCAATCACTAAAAAATTAATCGTCTTATGATTAGGACAAATTCACATCAATTTATTTTGCCTGCTTTATTTCAAAATAGACCCGATCATCACAGTCCGGGCATTGCAACAACTGTTTGTTGATCACGCCTTTTCTAGCTGCGTAAACATAGGGAAAAACCGCATTCATTGCCATCATACAAAAATTCCCGCTCTTTTCCTTATCAATAATCGGTCCGTTAAAGACTATTTCATCGCCAACTCGATAGAAAGGACAACCCGATGTCTGTACCACCAATTTTACTTTTTGTTCCATTCTGCACCTCTTCTTAATAACGCCTGCCAATAATATTCACCCTGGCAAACAGCATATATTTTTATTTGTCTTGCTAGAAGGAATTATAAGCTTATCTTCAAGTCAGTGTCAATCATGAAGTTTACTACGTTTATACTTAACTTATTTTCGCATTTTCCCTTTATTCATTTAGTTCTTTTGCGATTTTATTTAATTTTATTAAGTGGATTTTCTACAACTTCAACCTGTCTCAGCCCGTACTTATGTCCTGTGAGCCTTATTAATCGATCAGTTCCGGCAATACTTTCGTAAGAAATACCGCTGCGATTTCCGGATCAAATTGTGAGCCGGCTCCCGCTTCAATTTCTTTTACCGCCGCTTCTCTCAGTAAGCCAATTCGATAAGAACGATCACAGGTCATGGCATCATAAGCATCAGCCACACCTATAATTCGGGCTTCCAGAGAAATTTCCTGACCCTTGATGTGCCGGGGATAACCAAGCCCATCCCATCTTTCATGATGTTCCAATACAAAACCGGCGATTTTTTCAAATTCCTCTGAGGCGCACAAAATCCGATAGCCAATCTCCGGATGCTTCTTCATCTGCTCATATTCCGCTTCATTCAAACTCCCCTTTTTGTTTAAAATCCACTCTTCTATCCCCATTTTTCCGATGTCATGCATCAGTCCAGCCAGGCCAATCTGCGAAACCCGGTCGGGACTTAAATCCATTTTCATGCCAATGAGTGTGGATAATTGGCTGACACGTTCTGAATGACGCATCTCACGATTACTTTTTTCAAACAGCATATTCATAACCAGATTGATGGTTTTATTTTTGACACTGCTGCTTTCATAAAGTTTTTGCTGGTACATGTCATTTTTAGCCTGGCGATAAACTGCCAGGATTTCTTCATTCGGGATGATTTTAGTTCCCTTTCCAAATGAAATGGACACTTGTGAGTTCTCCACATTTTTGGAGCTGCTTAAGCCCCTTAATTTTTCGATAATTTCCATCGCCTGCTCTTCGTTGGTTTTT
Source organism: Eubacteriaceae bacterium (assembly GCA_030156895.1). GTDB lineage: Bacteria > Bacillota > Clostridia > Eubacteriales > Eubacteriaceae > Acetobacterium. The sequence goes on from JASGLP010000038.1 coordinate 11,733, forward strand.
GGCAATACCAGCATGAATTCATCACCACCCAAACGTGCGGTAAATCCCCCTTGACAACAGCCCTTTGCAATAATTTCGGCGGCCATTTTCAAGAGCAGATCACCAGTCTGATGTCCCAGCGAATCATTGATCAGCTTAAGACCATTTACATCGACCATGATCAGTGAAACAGGCAAAAATTCCGGCTGGTCCAAGCGCTTTAATTCCTCTTCAAAATAACGCCGATTAAAAAGGCCCGTTAAATAATCGTGATAGGAGATATAAAGAATCGCCTGCTCATCGCTTTTTCGTTCGCTGATATCGGTGGCCACAATGGCACACTCATTTTTACGCGGAGAATAAAAAAACAGGTCGAAATATTTTCCCAGTCGTTTGGAAAAAAATTCCGCTTTTTTCTGTTGACCGGTTAAGGCAACCATAAAAATCATTTCTTCAATTTCTGAATAATGAACTTTAACCGTTTTTTAGACCGACTGACCCAACAGTTCATTTTTAGAATAGCCGGTCACTGCTTCAAAGCGTGGATTGACATCAAGACAGACCAAATCATATCCGGAGGGCTTCACACACACCTCCATAACCACCAGTCCCTGAGTCATTTGAGTGACCAGTAAGCGATGCATTTCCTCGCTCTCCTTTAAGGCTGACTCTGCTTTAAGCTTCTTAGTCTGGTCTTCCAGAATATAAGAATCAAAAGCTCTCTGTTCATTAAAAACGGCATGGCTTATGGTTAAATGGCATTTTTGGTCATCTATGTTAAGAAGCAGTGATTCATTGCCAGCTTTGAGCAGTTCAATTAATTTTTTCTGATCTGGGAAGTGACGCATCAAAACTTCAGCCTGCTGATTGTGCGCCACTATTTCTGCGCTGCCTTCGATCAGCAGGGCCATTTCCTCAATCCACGTAACCGTTTTCTTCCAACGGCTGACTGACAAATCAAAAAGGTCATTTCTGACTTCATTAATCCCCATTAGACCCGAAATAATTAGAATTGTCACCGCTGCGGGATCATAATAAGTGTCCCAGCCCATCAATATAATCAACATGCCCAACCAGCTCATCTGCATGATAATCAACAAAAAACGGTAATTTCTTTTTTCCCGATTGAGTTTCGCTGTTCGCATTTTTTTGAAAAGAATCCCCATGGAAAAAAGCAGAAAGATGAGAAAGTATAGAAAAATAAGATAATAACCCCAGTTTTTCTGCGTTGATGCAATGCTAAAGCCGCCCGCAAAAGCCATTTCCAGCTTATTATAGACAAAATGATGCAAAGGATTGGTCACATAAAGCAACCACCATAAGGCAGAAGTAGACAGCAATAAAAGATCCAGCCCCTTGAATTTTTTAAGTCCAGTAAAGCTAATCACAAAAAGAATTCCAAAGGCCGGCACGAAAATTGCCCCCAGATAAGCCAGGCTTCTGAATGCCAGAAAATAGCTTTCTTCATTGGCGTTGAGGGCCAGAAAATAGCCCAAGGCATAAGAGGCCGCCGAAAACATAAAGCCGGAAAAATAACGATACTTTTTTTCCGCATGCTGCCGGTATAATCTAATTCCAATAATAAAATAGGCTATTGCCGCTGTCGGCAGCACAAAAACAGCGTAATCAACCAAAAGCTTAAAATAATCCATTTCAATCCTTAAATCGTTTCTTATTTGGCTTTATATTATATCATATTCGGGTATAAACAACCACCCTATTTAACCGCATTGCTCGATCTTTGACTTACATCATCAAGTAGTTTTAACTCATTTTTAACAGCAACTTTACTTAAAGCACTTTGACCAAGCCCCGGCAATTCAGTAAAATACAAACGTATATCTATGAATAAATGAGGAAAGACAATGCAAAAAATAACCATTCAAAAATCCCCATATAAAAAGCTCAGAAAGCTAAGCCCGAAAAAAAAGCAAAGACCCAAAATGCCATTCAAAAGACCTTCATTGCATCGCTTGAAGAAACCCGGTCTGATCATGGAAATTTCATTTTTTAACATTTTAATTCTCTTCCTTTCCCTTTCCCTAATTGGTCTTCTTTCCTTTTATATCTGTTCCCAGGCGATTATTGCTTTCACCAAAGAAGATCTGCAAATATTTGCCGCCGAAAGCGCTGATCATGTCAGCGAAAAAATTGACGGCAACCTTTCTGCTCTGGAAACGCTGGCGACCCAGTCCGAAATTGTCTCCATGGACTGGAACCAGCAAAGAACAATACTCGATGAACAAATCATTAAACTCAACTACACGGATATGGCCGTTATGGATTTAAACGGTCAGGCTGTTTACGCAGGATCTGGTGAAAGCTTTTCATCCAATCAGGAATCTTTTTATGAAAGCGCCCTGGCCGGAATCTCTAATATGTCCGATGTGACCCCTGATTATAAGGGTCAAATGGCCGTTTTTGAAGTTGTCCCAATTAAAAACGAGGGCGCTGTTGTTGGCCTATTGATCGGTCAGCGTGATCCATTTTTTTTACAAGACCTGATTGAAAATATGAATGATGGCGGACGTCAATACGGTTTTATCATGACCCAATCCGGCCTCTTTATTGCCCATCCCAGTAAAGATTACATCAGCAAACAGCTTTCAGTTTCCAGCGAACCATCCTGGCAAGATTTTTTTGATAAGTGGACAAATCTGGGCACTGCTTCTGAAGGGGTTATTACTTACACCCAGAATGACCGCATTCGCTATGCTGCCGTGTGTCCGATTATGAACACCTCCTGGGAACTGGTTGTTGGCAAATACGAGGACTATGTTCTGGCACCGATTATCAGTCTTCGTAATATCACCATCATCACGGCACTGGCAATTATTCTGATCGCCTCCCTACTCTCCGTTTTGATTGGTCGCCGGATGACAAAACCGATTTTAATGGTTAAGGAAGCCGCTGATTCACTGGCAATGGGAGATGTCAATATTACACTTAAAACAAAACGGAAAGATGAAATCAGAGATCTGATCGACTCCTTTCAAAAAATGATAGACAGCCGCAAGGAGCAAAACGATATTTTAAGCCGCCTTTCTGCGGGGGATTTGAGCAGCCAGATTGACCCGCTTTCAGAAAATGATATTGTCTCTTTTGCCATGATTGATTTAACCAATACCATTCATCAATTACTTAAGCAACTGAGTCATATGCGAAATGCGGCAGCTGGCGGTGACCTCTCATATCGAGCTGACACTAATCTTTTTGCCGGAGAGTTTAAAAACTGCATCATCGGAATGAACGAAATTATTGACAGGCTGGTTGATCCCCTTTATGAAAATGCCAAAATGATTCAGCAAATCGGGCAGGGCCAAATTCCACCGAAAATGACCCGAACCTATCAAGGTGACTTTGAACAAATGAAGGAAAACATCAACACCTGTATTGATGGGCTTCAAGCTTTAAAAGAAGGCGATCGCATTCTGAATCAGATGAGTTGCAATCAACTGTCTGAAAGTCTGTCTGAAAACTATCATGGCATTTTTGGTTCCATCGCTACTTCTATTAATCAGGTCCAGAAAAAACTCTTGCAGGTTCAAGAAATTTCAGCTTATTTGGCTCAAGGCCAGGTCAAGAATATCCCCCTGCTGAACCAGCTTAAACAAACCGGCCCCCTATCCGATGAGGATCAATTAAACCCCAATTTGATTATGATGATGGAGAATATCGAGGCGCTCTCCAATGAAATTAATCGACTGACCCAAAATGCCCAAAAGGGACAATTGACTTACCGCGGACAGACCGAATCTTTCAAGGGTGAATATCAGCAAATTATTGGCGGGATCAATGAAACACTGGATGCTATTGTAATCCCTATAGCATCGGCTTCTCAGACCCTTCATCAGTTGGCCAAAGGAAACCTTCAGACCAAAATGGAAGGAATTTATCCCGGCGATTACAGCATTATTCAGCGGGATCTCAATCACACCATCGATCAGCTTAAGAATTATATTAAAACAATCTCTGGTCTTCTCTCAGAAATCGGCAATGGCAATCTGAACCTGACTGTATCAGGCATTGATGAAGGTGATTTTTCGGCCATCAAAACCGCTATCGAAACAATTATCCGTTCACTGAACCAGACGCTAGGTGAAATCAATACGGCGGCCACCCAGGTTGATCAGGGCAGCTATCAGATTTCAAAAGAAGCTCAATCTTTATCTGACGGTGCGCAATCGCAGGCTCAAGCCATTGAATCGCTTTCTCGTTTTATCACCGAAATGAAAGAAGAGATCACTGCTAATGCCGCAAACGCTGACCAGGCCAACGAGCAGATTGATACCGTCAGAGAGGCCAGTATTTCCGGCAACAATCTGATGACAAATCTGGTTGAGTCCATGCAGGAAATTAATCATACTGCTCAGAATATTTCCGAAATTATGTCCATCATTAACGTTATCGCTTTTCAGACAAAAATATTGTCCCTAAACGCCGCCATTGAAGCTGCCCGAGCAGGCCAGCATGGTAAAGGTTTTGCGGTTGTCGCCAATGAAGTGCGAAATCTGGCCAATCGGACAACAACAGCAGCTGAAAAAATTGAAATACTGATTGCTGAATCAATCACCAAAGTTAATGCCGGAAATCTAATTGTTTCTGATACCAGCCGCCATCTTAAAAACATCCATGATAACATTGAAAACGCTTCGGCGCAAATTGATGAGATTGCCAGAGCCTCAGATCTTCGCGCCCGGGAGATAAATGAAATGACTCTGCAGATCAACGGCATCAAGTCGGTTACCCTGGCCAATGCCGCCGCTTCAGAAGAAAGCGCTTCAGCCAGCGAAGAACTTTCTGTCCAGGCTAAATTTTTAACAGAAATGATTGGACAGTTTTCTCTAAAAGACGAATAAATCCTAAACCCTCAAAAAACTCCTGTTTTGACCCTGATGGCTTGTGATTTTTCTTAAAAAAGAGTATACTAGATCTGCATTATGACTTAAAATATCATTGCAGTAAAAACTTATCTTGGTGTTTGCGAACGATTTGTAGAATTCACGTTTATTTAGCATTTTACTCTTGCAATCACTTTTTAATTCACATTACAGGAGGTTTCAATATGGGATTAGTTACATCAACTGAAATGTTTAAAAAAGCTTACGAAGGCGGTTATGCGGTCGGGGCTTTTAATGTTAACAATATGGAAATTATTCAGGGAATTGTCGGCGCTGCAGAAGCAGAACAGGCACCACTGATTCTCCAGGTTTCTGCCGGTGCCCGAAAATACGCCAACCCGGTTTACTTAAGAAAATTGGTGGAAGCAGCAGTCGAAACAACTGGACTGGATATCTGTCTGCACCTGGATCATGGTGATGATTTTGACATCTGTAAATCCTGTGTTGACTCTGGTTTTACTTCAGTTATGATTGATGGTTCCAAACATCCTTTTGATGAAAACCTTGCCCTGACAAAAAAAGTTGTCGAATATGCCCATGACCATGGGGTAGTTGTCGAAGCTGAACTGGGTAAACTGGCCGGCATTGAAGACGCCGTAAATGTTGCTGATCGCGACTCCACTTTTACCGATCCTGATGAAGCCGTTGAATTTGTTGAGCGTTCCGGATGTGATTCTCTGGCGGTAACCATCGGAACCAGCCATGGCGCCTTTAAGTTCAAGGGTGAACCGCAACTGGATTTTGAACGACTCTATAAAATCAGCGAGCTGCTGCCTGGCTTCCCGCTGGTTCTGCACGGCGCTTCTTCAGTTCCAAAGGAATTTGTGGATCTCTGTAATCAGTATGGTGGCCAGATTCCGGGTGCCAAAGGCGTTCCTGAAGACATGCTTCGAAAGGCGGCAAAATCTGGCGTTTGTAAAATCAATATTGATACTGATTTGAGACTGGCTATGACTGCTTCGATCAGACAGGTTTTCATTGAGAATCCTGAATATTTTGATCCTCGTCAATACCTGGGGCCAGGACGAAATGCGATCAAAGCAATGGTTGCCCACAAAATCAAAAATGTTTTAGGCTGCAGCCACAAACGATAGCCTTTTAAAACAATAATCGCTTCGATTATTGTTCAGTGCGCAGACAAACCCCGCACCGACCAATTGGATTTCGCAGTCTGCGCGCGGATTCGTACAGTTGCCCAATTTGAAAGTATTAATAACCGGCATTTTCCAGCAACTGTTCGCCCCGAGGCAGACAGCTGAAAAGCCAATTGTCGGTGCTCAGGTATTCAACATAGACTTTGTCTTCAATTTGAACAATAATCACTTCGATTATTGTTTTTTTTATGGCTGGCATGTTATACTTTTAGAATCCCAATGATTACAGGAGAAGTATGAAAGAGATTTTGATCACCGAAAATGAAAGTAACCAACGCTTGGATCGCTTTCTTCAAAAACTGCTGCCAAATGCCTCAAAAGGATTTATACAAAAAATGCTCCGAAAAAAAAACATCAAACTCAACCAGCAAAAAGCGGAGGCATCAGACTTTTTGAAAATCGACGATTGTGTAACCCTTTATTTTTCGGACGAAACTTATAAAAAATTCTCCCGTCAACTAAACGAAGCTGATTACTATCAGAAATCCGCTCTTTCTGATTCGATCAATCCAGTTTTTGAATCCGACCACCTGTTGGTTGTCAATAAGCCAGCGGGTCTATTAACGCAGCCCGACAAAAGCGGCGAAAAATCGCTCATTGATCAGGCTCTTACTTATCTGATCGATAAAAAAGCCTATGATCCGAACCGCGAGCTGACCTTTGCACCAGCCTGTTCCAACCGATTGGATCGCAATACCAGCGGGATTGTTCTGATTCCCAAGGATTTTAAAACTTTACAGATGGTCAATCAGGCGATTCGTAAAAGAGAGACCCGAAAAATTTATCTTACTCTGGTTGTCGGTGAAACCGAAGCCTCGGGGTGCTGTCGGCATTATTTTGAAAAGTCATCTGAAACAAATCGATCCTCCGTTGCTGATACTTTGTCAAGCGGCAAACAACAATCGGTTTTACTGAATTACAGACGTTTGGCTATGCGTCAAAATACTTCTCTGCTGGAAATTGATTTAAAAACAGGAAAATCCCATCAAATTAGAGTCCAACTGGCGCATATCAACCATCCCATTATTGGCGATCCTAAGTATGGTGATCCCGATATAAATAAGCAATTTCGCAAAAACTATCAGCTCAAATTCCAGCTGTTGCACAGCTTTAGTTATTGCTTAGATGACCAGTGTTATACTGCCCCCATCCCGGATAATTTTTTAAAGATCCTAAAAGATCTGAATTATGATATGACTCTTTTAAAGGAGCTGACCCATGGCTTACTGGAATAGCCGCGGACTGCGTGGCAGTCAGCTGGAAGAAAACATTAATATCAGCAATAAAATTTATTTCGAACAGGGTCTTGCGGTCGTTCAAAAAATACCGACTTCAATTAAACCTGTCGAGCTTGATCCTGGGAAAGGCACCATCCGCCTTGCCTATTTTGAAGAAAAAAGTACCGTCGACTATCTTGGTAATGTTCAGGGCATTCCAATTTGCTTCGATGCCAAGGAGACCAGCCAAAAGAGTCTGCCAATCGCCAACATTCATGAACATCAGATGGAATTTATGAAAGCCTTTCAAAAACAGGATGGCCTGTCCTTTCTTATTGTTCATTTTAAATTTTGTGACGATATTTATCTGCTGCCTTTTGAACAGCTGAACACGTTCTGGATAAACGCTCAAAAAGAGGGCCGCAAATCCATACCTTACGCGGCTTTTGATAAAAGCTACCAGATCCATTCCTGTCACAATATCCTTGTTCACTACCTGCCGGCACTTAATCAGTATTTAACAAGAAAGGACTAAACCATGAAAAAAATTGCCAGTTTTACCGTTAACCATATCGACCTGCTGAGAGGCATTTATGTCTCCCGCAAGGATGTCTGTGGCGATAACAGCATCACCACCTTTGACATCCGGATGAAAGAACCCAATCGTGAACCGGTGATCAACAATGCCGAGCTTCACGCCATGGAGCACTTAGGAGCCACCTACCTCCGAAACGATGAGGCTCTCAGTGATTCAGTTGTTTATTTTGGACCTATGGGTTGTCGTACTGGCTTTTATCTTTTGATGAAAGGCGATTTGACGCCTGCAGATGTGCTGCCCCTAATTAAAAACCTCTTTCAATTTATGGCTGAATTTAATGAAGAAATTCCCGGTGCTTCACCCCGCGACTGCGGCAACTACCTGGATATGAATCTTCCGATGGCTCGATATGAGTCCAAAAAATTTCTAGAAGAAGTATTAAAAGTGATCAAACCGGAAAATATGGTTTATCCTGAATAAGATCCATTAGCAAAAACCTAAAAGGCCACGACTTCAATGATTATTGAAGTCGTGGCCTTAAATCTAAAGTCAACACGCTTAATTATCTTTTTTGCTTTTTCCCGTCATTTTCTGGAACTGTCGCTCCAACCATGATTTTTGTTCTTTCTTTTGCGCTTCATTTTCATCAGATAATTTGTTGATCCGATTAACCCAACGTTTTGCCTCTGAGAGCATTTCAGGATTTTTAGGATCAGGAATCACGGCCGTCCATTCCTGAAACATTCTCCCATTCCGAGTCATCGCTTCATAATTAATGGCCAGCACTTTATAAGCCTGACTGCCATTATCATAGTTTTTAATTTTCGCTTTTGCTTTTGTCCATTTATGAAAGCGACCCATAATATAAGCTTCATCTTTATCAATAATGGTAATATACGGTTTAACCATTGCACGGTACTTAAAACTTTCTGGGAACACAATGGTAACCAATAAAGAAGTAATAGCGAAAAAACCAAAAAATATGAAGCTTAGCCATCTCATATCAGCAGAAAGCAGAAAAAACAAAAGCACTGATACTGCAACAATAATTAATAAAAGAATCCCAATTCTTTTTTTATTGCTGGCTCGCTGTAACTGGTTAAGTTCACCAATAAATTCCACATACTGGTCTTCCTCGTATTCCCAGTTCAGCAGTTGATCTCTGCGTGTTATAAATTCTGTAAATTGTCGTGATCTTTTTCGGTAAAACATAAACATTGCAAGCGCAAAAATAATAACGATAATACCAAAATACACAAAGTAAAATTGATAAAGGCTGATCGCCGAAATAACCATTGGTGCCAAAATCAGACATACACCCGCTAAGGCACCAATCAGTGAAGCAGTCATGTTAATTTTTAGCGGGTTTTTTAATTCTTCCATCTAAGCTCCTTAAAATTCTTTAAATAGTTTGCGAACTTCTTCAATCTTTCCACAAGTCATGGCACCCTCCGGACAAGAGGCATATAAACACCGTGGACCCGCTTTGACAAATAACAATGGCGCCACACGACGACATTCTTTAAGCATTTCAATGGCCAGATCTCTAATTTCCCATTGCGCCCGGTTACAGCATCGCTGATTAAAGAAATGCAAGAGTTCTCTCGTATTCATGGTCATGACAATTTTCGTTTCACAGGCGTTAGGTAAGACAAAACGCGCATCTTCAATCGCCTTCTTCTCGGCCAGATTTTTTGCTGTTTTCTCCGATACGCCTTCTTTTAAAAGGGTTTCCATGTGAGTTTTCATCAATTTCTCAGCCAGCTGATCATATGTCCTTTGGGCATTTTCCATGCCTTCAACAAAGATTTTTTCACCTTCAGGAATGGCCTTAATTTCCGGCGGAATCACATAATGAAATTGATTTTCATTGACATATCGCTGTGATTTCTGACTAAAACTGGCTAAGCGGTGTCTAACCAGCTGATGTGTTAAAGAACGACTGACTCCTTCTATTGCAAAAGTAAAATTAGCATGTTCGATAGGCGAAGCATGTCCCATTCCCATTAAGCGGTTTAAAAACTTTTCAACATTTTCGGCGGTTAAATCCTCCATAATTTCATCGGCCCCGGCTGTTGAGTAACAGAGTTTAGCGGCGGCAGCCACCAGTTTTTCCGGCTCCGGCGTATGCTGAATTAAACTTACTTTTAAATGTGTCTCCATTGAACGCTCCTTTCAATCTTTAGATATCTGGTTATTATAACATTTTTTCACCGGGTTCGCCTATACAATTCAGAGTGATTAATAAAGATTCTCGCAAATAATAGAAACGGTGCCATTTTTTACTGATTTGCCAATTCTTTTCTCAAGACAACAACTATTTTCATTCCCGACAAAATCGATTAGGACTATAATAAGAATTAAATTCTTAGTTTAACCACGGAGGTGACAGAATGTTTGGCAATCTTGATACAACACCTGAACTGCTAAAACAATATGAATTCAAAACAGGGGAAAAGCATAAATATCTTGGTGATTACTATTCTCTGACTGTAAACGAAACCCCTGAAACCGGGGTCAGTATCGCCCAAAACCGAATTATTCTCAATGTTAATGACAGCCGTTCCCTGAAACATAAAGAATTTGTTCTGGATATGTGGTACCGCGAACAGGCCCGCGATATCTTTGTAGACGCGCTGGCACAGGCCATTGTCAAAGCTGCTCCCTATAACCTGAATGTCCCAGACCTGAAAATTTATCGGCTGGACTCCCGTTGGGGTGCCTGTTCGCCAAAATATAAACGAATCATCTTAAATCTGGAATTGATTAAAACACCAAAGGAGTGTATTGAATATATCGCTCTTCACGAAATGCTCCACTTTACCTACCCCAATCACAACCTTTCTTTCTATGGCGCTCTGGGTAACCTGATGTCCGACTGGAAGGAAAGAGAAGACCTCTTAAACCGCAAATACCGACTAACTTAAAAAGCAGTGGCTTCTCCCTGCTTTCAGTGTGTCGACTAACCCCGCACCGACCAATTGGATTTCGTAGTCCGCACGCGGATTCGTACAGTTGCTCAATTTGAAATCGCAAATTATTGACGGTTTCCAGCAACTGTTCGCCCCGAGGCGGACAACTGAAAAGCCAATTGTCGGTGCTCAAGTGCTTTAATATACTTTGTCTTCAGATAAAAGCAGGGGCTTCCCCCTGCTTTTTTTATGAATTAGCTGTATTTAGTTGCTCGCTTTTTCTTTTAGCCAGTAAAACCAGTACCAGTGCACAAATATTTATACCAACAGTTATCATAAAGGCCAGATCGTAACCGCTGGCGCCAACTGCAAAAGCGGCAATCTGTGGTCCAATAATGGCACCAACTGATAATCCAGTCATCACGACACCATAATTCATGCCCATATTTCTAACCCCAAACAAATCGGCTGTAATTGAAGGGAATAAACCAAATACGCCGCCATAAGAAGCCGCGATTAAACAAATAGATGCTAAGAACAGTGGCAACGCACTGGTGACAACTAATAGAATCAACCCCACACTGCTAAATAAAAACATCATCATCAAGGTCTGATAGCGCCCTAATTTATCTGAAACCATTCCCCAAAAGACACGTCCGGTAGCATTGGCCAGACCGATAAAACCAACCGCAAAGGCTGCTTCCTCCTGAGAAAGTCCCACCTTAGCCTGACCAATCGGTGAAGCCTGACTGATAATCATCAATCCCGAAATACATCCCAGTACCATTAAGATCCAGACCATATAAAAATCAGTTGTTTTTAACATTTCCCGGGTGCCAAGTTCTCGTTTTCCACGTTGATCAATTGTCTCAACAACTGCTTCCTCTTCCGGTGGTGAAGACATCAATAATCCTAACACCAGAATCACGGCAGAAAAAATCAGTCCTAAAATTTTAAAAGCTCCCAATACGCCCTGACTACTGATGAATGTAACTGCAACCGGCGCAAAAATGATTGAGCCAGCACCAAAACCACCTGCTGTTAAACCACCTGCTAAGCCCTTTTTATCGGGAAACCATTTGACCGTGTTGGAAACTGTACAGGAATAGATCAGGCCAATTCCGCTGCCTGCTACCAGTCCGTAGGTAAAATAGAGGGCTCCAATACTTTGGATCATGCCACTTAAAAAAATTCCTGTCCCAAACAATACACCGCCCGTCATGACAACCCCGCGAACGCCAATTTTTTTGACCAGCCGTCCAGCCACAATCATGGCGATGGGTAATACCGCCAGATTAATCGTAAAGACCAGAGAAGCCTGGGCCGCTGACCAGCCAAAAGTTTCCATCAACGGTTTTTGAAAGACACTCCAAGCATAGGCAAAGCCAATACAAAGATTAATCATTACGCTGACAATTAAGATCATCCATCTATTTTTTCTCATCTCTTTTCTCCTATGTACTTAATTTCCAATCATCTAAATTGACAATGTTACCTTCTGTTAATCGAATTATTTCGTCCAATGATGAATCCTCATCAATTTCAATCAGTTTCAATCCGTTTTCAACAACATCAAATACAGCTTTATCGGTAATAATCGTGTCCACCACTTTTAATCCAGTTAATGGTAAACTGCATTTATGTCGAATTTTTGATTCACCATGTTTATCAATATGGGTCATAGCAATAACAACCCTCTTGCAGCCATAAAGCAGATCCATCGCCCCGCCCATTCCGGTCAAAAGCTTTCCGGGAATTTTCCAGCTGGCAACTGATCCTTCCTGATCCACTTCCAGAGCCCCTACAACGGTCATATCGATATGACCACCACGGATCATGCTAAATGAAGTCGCCAGATCAAAGACTGCGCCCCCTGGCATAATTGTAATCGGCTCTGTTCCGGCATTGGTCCAATCCGGATTAGTGGCCCCACGTTTGGGAGCTGCTCCAAACATCAAACCGCCGTTTTCAGTCTGTAAGATGACTTTCATTCCTTCTGGAATATAATTGGCTGAAAGCGTCGGAATCCCGATTCCCAGATTAACAACCATGCCATCTTTAAATTCTTTGGCAATCCGTTTAGCTATACGTTCTCTTCCCATTTCGGCCTCCTATATTTTATTTCCAGCGATCCATAAGTCTTCGTAAATCGCTTTTCGCTCTTCAAACGAGTAACCCTGAACATAATAATCAACAAATATGCCAGCTGTTCCCACCGCCTCATTTTTTATCTCACCGACTTCAACAATTTCTTCGACTTCAGCAATCACAATATCAGCTGCAGTTGCCATGATCGGATTGGTGTTAGCGATCCCGTGATATTCAAGGTTGCCCATTCTATCACAACGTGCGGCCTTTATAATAGCCACATCTGCCTTAATCGGTTTAAATAAGAGGTAATCCCTTCCGTCAATAACAATCTTATCGGCCATCTCCTCAACTTCAGTACCCAGCCCTACGGGTGTAACAACTCCACCCAGGCCAGCGCCAGCTGCTCGAACACGTTCGATAAAGGTGCCCATGGGACTTAAGTCCAACGCCACTTCTTCTGCAACGATCTGTTTGATCAGGTTGGGATCGGTTCCCACATGAGAGGTGATGTATTTCTTAATCTGATGATTAAGGACCAGCTTTCCAATATCAACCCCGCCTCCCCGATAACCTGCGCCCACACTAATCACCGTCAGGTCTTTTAAATTTTTTTCAACGATTTGATCAATCATCACCAGGGGAACGCCGGCTCCCAGAAAACCGCCGATCATCAGCGAGTCATGGTCTTTAATCTTTAATACTGCTTCTTCCGGTTTAATTTGAATTGCCATCATAAATATTTCCTTTCTTCGTATTCAAATCACCCTGTTTCTTGGTTTTTAAAATTTACCACGAAAGTCACCTTTTACCCCTATCATTTTTTAACCAATAATGATAATTTCTTAATCGCGATACTATAGAACAAACATTAATTTCATTAAAACTAGCCTTTATTCAATTCTAATTCTTATTTACTCTAGTATATCCACCCCATATATAAGCTTTATATCCAAATTCAACTGTTTAAAGCGGTCATTAATATTTTCGTTTAAGCTTTTTAAAGTTTTAGTGAATTTACGTCTAATTATTTCATTTAATTCTTGTTAGTAAATGTTAATCGTATTTATATTTATTTTTACGCCTTTATAATTATTTTTTGTCATCTGTATTTCAATAATCGGTCTTATTTTCTAATGCGGCTTTGATAAGTTGTTCATCATTATCTCTGACGTCTGCATCACTTCAATTTACATAGATATTTTTCAGCATCTTTGAATCATCGTATTTTCTGATGCTGTAAATCCTGAATTCCCGTTAATACCTAACTAGGCGGGTGGTGTAATGTTCAGCGCTTCGTAAATCTGTCTTTGCTTCGAGAGTACCTCGCCAACGCGAAATTCA
>JASGLP010000039.1 GCA_030156895.1 Eubacteriaceae bacterium
TTCATCGCTATATTGTGTCATGTAATACTCCTGTTCTTTTCTATATTTACTATAATATAGTAAAATTGATCACCTGACAACTATTCTAACACATAGTGATCCGCAATTTGTACAGCAATTTTTGCGCAAAGCATTTTTAACATATGTTATATTCAAGACTTTTATTATCACGAAAACTTCTTCTATTGTCAAGAAAAAGTCGCCCGTGACACCTGACTTCAAGATATTTACAAAGACCCTGCCGACCAATCGGATTTTGCTGGCTGTACTATCAATGATGGCACGAAGCTATGAACGGACTTCGTTTTTAACCAGCCGATAATAAACTTTGGCAGTCATCTTGTAAACAAAGGTGTAGATCACGGCAAAGGCAACCATGGTCACAGCCGCACAAGCCAAAAAGAGCTGCCAGTCATCCAGACGAAAGGCTTGAAGCATTTTAACCAATACCGGAAAAGCAAATAAAGTATGCACCACCGCGGTTAAAAGGGGCAGAAAAAAGACAATCAGGATCTGCTTGTTGATAGTCTTTTTGACTTCACGCTGATCCAGTCCAACATTCTGCATAATTTCAAAACGCTTTCGATCTTCATAGCCTTCCGACAGCTGCTTGAAATAAATGATTAACACTGTCGCCATTAAGAAAAGCGAACCCATAAAAATCCCCAGAAATAAAAATCCACCGAATATCGAATACCATTCATCACGGTATCGGTCCGCGCTGTTCACAGAAAAAAGACTGGCGGACTGTTCCAGCGTCGAATAAAGGCCATTGGCAAAAGCCAGCCGATTGTCTTCGTTGCCGGTGATATTAAAAAAGACACCATAAGAAAGCTCTTCCTGACCTGTCATTTGAGAAAAGATTTGGGCCATGACATTTTCGTCTCCAACGACCAGAAAATAGGAATCACCCGGGCTGGAGGCCTGTTTTTCGGCGATCGGAAAGGCGGTCAAATTTTCTTTGACTTGCAAAACAGTGTCCCCAAAGACCATTCTCACTTCGGGATAGTCATCCTTCTGTGAAAAAACAAGCACTTGATCGCTGGCAAGCTGATCATTACTCTTATTGATCTGATTATAATCAGCCACCGTTAAAATGACCAGATCTGTAACACTCGCATAGTAGTCGGTGCCGTTGACCTCTTGCCTAATCTCATCCGGTCTGTAGCTGTCTCCCTCTCTAAAAGCCGTCAGTTCGGCATAATCAAAAGACTTCTCATCATCAATCACAACATCATTCAAAGTAAGCTGTTCATCAATCGCATCGCTAATAATATCCCGATTGACCTGGTTCGCCGCGCTTCCGATCATCACATCAAAGGGGAACATATTTTTCATGATCGATTCCTGGCCGGAATAAAGCGCTACGGTGGTGGAAATGGTCACCAGCACCATGGTTGATAAAATACAGATGCTGGCCAGGCCGACGGCATTCTGCTTCATCCGGTAAATCATGCCCGATACAGAAATAAAATTTCGCGGCTGATAATAATAATTTTTATTCTGCTTGAGTTTCTTTAAAAAAACAATGGAGCCGGAGGTAAAAAGACAGTAAGTCCCGATTATCACCAAAAGCACTGCGACAAAAAAGGTTCCGATAGCCTCGATGGGACTTTCCACCGTCAGCGCAAGGATATAGCCGCCGGCCAGACTCAAAAGTCCAACTAGAGTTAAAAGCCAGGACGCTTTCGGTTCTTTTTCCCCCACATTGCTGCCCTGAAGCAGTTCGATAGGGTTTGCCAGTCTGACCTGAAACAAATTGTATAAAAGCGTCAACAAAAAAATAAGGGTGAAAAAAGCAGCGGTTAAAACAATCCCCTCTATACTGATATAAAAAGCAAGGGGTGTGGTAAAATTTAAAAGTTTTAACAGCATCAGAAACAAAACTTTTCCCAGCAAAAGACCTGTTAGAAGCCCTGCGATAATACTGATCAGAGCGACGATCATGGTTTCGGTCATTAAAACAAAAGCCACATGTTTTTTCCCCAGACCCAGAACACTATAAAGGCCAAGTTCCTTTTTACGTCGCTTGATCAGAAAACTGTTGGTGTAGAAAAGAAAAATCACAGAAAATATCCCGATAATGATGGTTCCCAGAAAAAAAATACTTTTTAGCGACTCTGATCCCGGCATCTGGTCAAGACCCTCATTGCAATTAAAGGCAATCATCATATAAAAGGCCACCATGCTGCCCATGGCCGCCAGAATATAAGGGATATAAGTGTCAGCATTTTTACGGATATTATTAGCAGCCAGTTTTAGATAAAAATTATTATTCATCTTCCTGACCTCCGCTTGCCAGTACCGTCAGCGTCATGGAGATTTTCTGGTACATTTCATCGTTATTCATAGCCCCGCGATAGATCTGATTATAAATTTCGCCATCCTTGATAAAGAGAACCCGGCTGGCTCGGCTGGCCGCCGCCACACTATGGGTAACCATGAAAATAGTCTGACCGTCCTGATTAAAAGCATTAAAGAGATCCAGAAGCCTGGCCGCCGCTTTAGAATCCAAGGCGCCGGTTGGCTCATCAGCCAAGAGTAATTTAGGGTCGGTAATCAAGGCTCTGGCCACTGCCGCCCGCTGCTTCTGACCACCGGACACCTCGTAAGGGTATTTGTCAAGGATCGCTTCGATCCCCAATTTTTTGGCCAGCGGTTTAATCCGTTTTTCCATCTCCTGATGAGGCTGTTGGGCTAAAACCAGGGGCAAAAAAATATTATCCCTGATCGAAAAGGTATCCAGTAAATTAAAATCCTGAAAGACAAAGCCCAGGTTTTCCCGACGAAATGCCGTTATCTCGCGATCTTTGATGGCCATCATATTCTTATCACCCAGTAACACCTGGCCGCTTGAAGGCCGATCCAGCGATGCCAGAATATTCAAAAGGGTGGTTTTACCCGAACCCGATTCCCCCATGATGGCCAGATACTCACCAGCTTCCACTGTGAAATTGACGTTTTTCAATGCCTGAACCTGATTCATACCAAATCGAGTTGTATAAATTTTTTGCAGGCTCTTTACTTCTAAAAGACTCATTTTATCCTCCGATATTTTTGATATCTTTAGTATAAAGTTTATGTCGGTTTTCAGACATTTCAACATCTTACATTTAAGAGGGCAAACTTACACTTTTGTAAGCTCGCATTCTGATGCAAACTCTCCGGCAATAGATAAATACATGGGTCAGATCAGATTGCGTCCAACTGCCGCTGGGTCAGATCAATTTTCATTTTGGTGCCCTGACCCGGCTGCGATTGAGCGTAAATTTCGTAGCCAAGCTTGTTCAGCACTGTTTTCGTCAAATAGAGACCAATTCCAGTGGATTTGCGGTCCATTCGACCCGCGTAACCGGTAAAGCCACGGTCAAAAATGCGATCAAGATCCTCGGGACGAATCCCAATTCCACTGTCTTCCACCACCAGCTGCTCCTGCTCCAGATAGATTTTAATAACACCAGTCCTTGTGTACTTTAAAGCGTTGGAAAGCAGCTGTTCCAGACAAAAAACAAACCATTTCTTATCGGTTATAAGTTTTTCCTCAAACTCCGCAATTTCCAGACGTATTTTTTTATGAATAAAAAACAGGCTGTATTTTCGTACCGCTTCCTGAACCAGATCAAGCAGCGAATAATCTTTTAAAATCAGGTCACCAGCCATACTTTCCAGGCGCAGATACTGCAAAACCATTTCCACATATTCTCTGGTTTTAAAAAGTTCCTGTCGCATTTGCTTAAGGTCAATCGCGGCTTCTGATTGCAACATCAGATCCATAGCCGAGATGGGCGTCTTAATCTGATGGGCCCACAGGGTATAGTAGTCATTAAGCTCTTTTTTACTGTTTTCCACTTGCACCTGCAGTTTCAGACGGTTTTCAAAAAGCTGGTCGATCGCCTGGCGGTACAAACGCTCATATAAATTCCTGGTCTCGGCAAGGGGCTTTCTTTCGATCAGGATTGCTTCCCGGAAGGCCTGCAGATCACGACAGCGGTGATTGTAACGATAAAAATCCAGACCGGCAATGATAAGCAGACTAAAAACCGCAAGCCTTAAAGCTAATAAGGTTACGGAAAGGTCAATATTATAAAGAAACTCTACACCGCTAAAAATTCCCACAACCATCGCCAAACAGATCATAACCGGCAAGCGTGCTCGCAGATAAGCCACCATTTTCACAAACATTTATGCCTCCACCAGATAACCAATCCCTTTACGGGTCAGAATGAATTTTTCAACCCCCGCTTCGGACAGTTTTTTTCTGAGTCTGGTCATATTGACCGTTAAAGTATTATCATCCACAAAAGCATTATCATCCCAAAGATAGGTCATGATTTCATCACGGGAAATGGTCTTACCAATATTTTCCATCAAGATTTTCATAATTCGAAATTCGTTTTTAGTCAGCTCAATTTTCTGATCATTAATCAGTAATACGGTTTCTGATAAATTAAGGATCACGCCAGCATGCTCAATTAATTCCCGATTTTCCTGAAAGGCATAAGTCCGGCGAATAATGGCCTGAACTTTTGCCAGCAAAACAGACAGATCAAAGGGTTTGGCAATAAAATCATCCCCACCCATATTCATGGCCATCACGATATTCATATTATCGCTGCTTGATGAGATAAAAACAATCGGTACTTTGGAGATTTTGCGAATCTCTGTACACCAGTGATAGCCATTGTACAAGGGCAAAACAATATCCAGAAGCACCAGCTGCGGCATGTAATCAAGAAATTCATTGAGCACCTGATTATAATCCTCAGCCAACCGCGTTTCATAACCCCATTTTTTTAAATGATCTGCAACGATCTGGCCAATTAATGGATCATCTTCGACAATTAAAATTTTATACATAAAAACCTTCTTCTATTTTTATTCAATAATCTTTCGATAAAGGCTGCTATCAAACAAACTTCCGGCAAACTCAAACTCGCTAAGACTGTTAACCTGAAATTTCACCTGATACATCAATAAACTTAGCCTATCAAAAAAGCTGAAGTACGTCAATGTACTTCAGCTTAAAATTACTTATTTAACCTACGCTTCAATAAAAGATCCCAGTCTTACAAGCTAGATACCATGGGCAAGTTGTTTTTCAATTTTCTCCATGGTCTCCCGACTGATTAAATGTTCAATTTCACAGGCATCCCTGGCTGCTGTTTCCGGCTTGACGCCAAGGAATTCACCGAAAAAGTCTTTTAAAAGATCGTAGCGTCTAACAACTTCTGCAGCCAGTTTTTTCCCTTCGGCTGTCAGGCAGACCTTGCCATATTTCTCCTTACTGACAAAACCGTCTTCTTTTAAAACCATCATCATATGACTGACACTAGCACGGGTCACCCCTAATGCATCGGCTACTTCGCAGGAATGGATTTCCTGCTGATTGGACATGGCCAGCATCACTTTTAAATAGTCTTCTTTAGACGCAGTCAGCTTACTATTTTTTTCCATGTTTTCACCTGCCTTTTCCGCCTTTCTTTAATAACATATGTTCATAAAGATTATACTGCAGTTTTTGGCATATGTCAACATTAATCAATTTATGACTGCTAACATTTTTTGTTTTAATCACTACTTTTATTGCTAACGCACCTAGTCAGTCAATCTCACCTGTTTTTTATTTTAAACTCACGTTTTCCATGCAGACCAACCGAGCAATTAAAACTTCAAATGCCGATGTTTACAACTCTTTAAAACAGGTATTAAGAAAAGCCTTCATCATCAAATTATTACGCTTTATTTTAGCCGTCTGCCTTAAAACCTGATCTGGACTCTGAACAAACTGTCCCGGCACCATTTCATCCCCACAGTTTTCAACCAGATCCTCAATAATCCGAGCTGTATTTTCCAGGTGAAACTGAAAGCCAAAAACTTTTTCCCGGTATACAAATCCCTGATGGGGACAGGCTTGACTTTTAGCAAAGATGATGGCATCTTCCGGCAAATCAGTAAAAAAATCGCCATGCCAGTGAAAAACCACTGTTTTTTGAGAAAGCTCCGGCAAAAAGTCATGGCTCATACCACAGGCTTCAATGGGAAACCAGCCAATCTCAACTTGTTGGTTTCTTTTCACCTGTCCGCCGATCACATCGGCAATCAACTGCGCCCCCAGGCAAATGCCCAGGACAAATTTCTTGTCATTAATAGCTTTTTTAATAAAGGTTTTTTCCGCTTTTAACCAGGGATATTGTTCCTCTTCATAAATGTTCATGGGACCGCCCATAACAATCAGGGCGTCAAAATCCTGGTCATTCGGCAGCGACTGACCAAGATCCAGGCGTGTATGAGTCACGCTATGATTGTTCTCTTCAATCCATTCCAGGATAATTCCCGGGTTTTCAAAGGCCACATGCTGCAGATAATGAAATTTCATCCTTCACCTCATTTATTCGTCATCTATTTTTGATCAAATCCACTAGCTGATTCTTGCTTATTCCTAGCTGTTCAGCCATGGCTTTTAGTGTTCCTGAAGGTATCATATCGCTATCTTTATGATAATGAAATACCAGCAATCTTTTCTCCCCGTTCAGGACGCCAATATATCTGTTGTTCTTTTTTCCTGTTGCTATAAATTTATTTTTCCTCAAAAACCGTTTCATTTCTCCCTGGGTCACAGAATCAGCCAACTTTCAAGATCTCCTTTACTCGTTTTCTGTCATTCACATGCAGCAGGATATTACCCAAGATAAATTGCTGAACCCCATTAAAAACAGCTGCATACATCTCCATATTATTTTCATAATCCGCTGCAAAGTCTATGGCTTCATCAACCATATGCTCACGCGCTTGATCTTCTGTCGCCCCTTCACCATACAGTTGCGGAATGAGTTCATTATAACAGCTATAAACTTTCAAGGTCTGATCATATTCACAAATATTTTTAATGCTAATATACCCCAGCAGATCAACCAGCATTTTATTATTCAGCAGGATAATCTTTTCGTTAGTCGCCTTATTGAGCGTTTCTGAAATAAATCCCTTTGAAACATTCTTGAAAATATCTGCCATATTTGCCCTTGTATCTGAAACTGTGTTCACCATTTTTATTGCCATTTTATCCACCTCGCTTTGATGCTTAAAGTATAACACATTCCGTACACCTTGTACATAGTGTACATCATATCTTTAAGCAAAAGTCAACGACACGCCTCAAATTAACAATCAAAAAAGACGCTCATCGAGCGCCCGGACTTTGAATTTTTGGCCAGAAAAATTCAAAGAAGGAATGATACTTTCTATGGTGTAAAGCAATGAAAGCCAAGGAACGGGGATGTCACACACCATCCCCGGAAGAAGGGTAATTAAATACTGACTTGGAGATGTCCGTTTATCTCAGGTATCTTGAATTGGTTAGGAGAAAGAAACCAATAAAAAAATCCTTCTCCAGAAGAGAAGGATATAAGAAACACACATAAGAGTTACTCTGATGTTCTTAACTTACTCTAAATCGGAGGTTTGTAAGAAAGTCACTACAACAGGTCTTCTGGCTCTGCACTAAAACTTTCCGTTTCCCTTCCCATTAAAACTAACAGTGGTTATGAAACGGTCATCATGCATTACAGCTGCGATTACAGCAAAGGGTTTACACCTTTTTCCCTTGAGTATAGGACAAGTTCACTATTTAATTGATAATATTGTATCTTATTTCAGATTGATTGTCAAGATCTTTTATGCATTTTTAAAAAACATTATACATCTCCGCTGATAATGAAAATCGGATTGGCCGCCTTGAGCATTGTCAGCCCACCGATACCTTCACCGCGGCTGATACCGACCTGAATCATTTCGACATTTTTAAATCGTTCATTCATCAGTGTGACCGCCTGGGCAGCATTTTCCAGGGTTACAAAATTTGCAATCACTCGACCATTGGCTCTGACGTTTTTCTGGCACCAGTCCAGCAGATCAGCAAGATTTCCACCTGATCCACCAATAATAACCCGATCAACCGCTTCCTTAATTGCTGCAAGGGCCGCCGGCGCTTTACCGGAAATTATTTCAACATGATCCGCCGCGAATTTTTCCTTGTTTTTGCCAATCAGCTCCAGGGCCGATTCTTTAGCCTCAACCGCGTAGACTGTTCCCCGTCCGGCCGCGTAAGCCGCTTCCATGGTCAGGCCACCGGTACCGGCACCAATATCCACTACCACATCACCTGCCTGGATACCCAGCAGTGAAATGGTCAGAATCCGGATCTCCCGTTTGGTCATGGGCGCCTTGCCGCGAATATATTCCTCGTCTTTATATCCTGCTATATTACTCATTAATAATCACCACCACTGCCAGTCCTTCTTCTTTAAATGATTGGGCCTCAGCTACCGTTAAGCGGGTAATCTTTTCGGTCTCATAAGACAGATCCTGACCCACATATAAAAGGCACTGATCATAACCCAATTCGTCAAGTTTTTTTGCAATAAAAGCAGTATTCTGTTCCTTATCGGTTAGAAGCCCCAAAACTGCATTACTTTTTAGTGCTTGTGCCAGATCAAAGCTGCGGCCATGAAGACTGGCTAGTCTGGCATGCTCCCAGCTGCGGTTGAGTTTTGCAAATAAATATTGCATAGAGCTGATCCCGGGAATAGAAACGATATTCTCCTGGGGAATCCGCTTTTTGGCATAGGTTAGAAGGCTATAGAAACCTGTGTCTCCTGACACCACCAGAGCTGTTTGTTTATCCTGATAAACCGAAACCACCTGATCCATCAACTCCGTTAACGGTTTGCCTTCACCGATATACAAAATTTCTTTACCCTCAGCATTAAAGCTTTCGGTATGGCGCCGCCCGCAGAGAATAACCTGTGCCGCCTCAATCTCTTTTCTGGCAATCGGCAGAATATAGTCCGGATTTCCAGGCCCCAATCCGATAATTTTTAATTGATACATAAGCTGTCCCTCATCGTCTCTGCATTTTGACTTTGTCCCAGGAAACCCAGTTCCCGGGAGAAAATAATGACTTCTATCTCAATGTTACCATAAACCCGATCTCTTACTTTTTTCTTGACCGCCTGCGCCAGGGTATCAAAATATCCGGGAAGCTCGGCCTTTAGAATCAGATCCGTCGCCTCATCGGTGGTTTTTGCCTGCATAATGCTTGTCAACAATTCCCGGCCGCCACCCAATAAACCAGCATAAGCCGTTAAAATTTCCATCCGACCATCAGCCACATTGCTGTGGGTGTTAAAAATCCCCCCAGCCACCTTAACAAGTTTGCCCAGATGACCGATCAAAAGAATCTTTTTGATTTCCATCCGTTCTGCTTCATCCAGCATAAAGCCCAGATAATTGCTGGTTTTAACTAATGCTGATTCTGGTAAATTCAATTCATCGGCAAAGTCTTTTCCATAATTGCCGGGTACAAAAATAATCTGCTCCAAACCCCTGGCTTTTAGCACTGATAATTCCAGTTTTAAAGAGGCCTTAAGGGCTTCTTCACTCATGGGCTCTACAATTCCCGAGGTACCAATTACCGACAATCCGCCAACAATTCCCAGTTTAGGATTAAAAGTCCGTTTGGCCAGCTCCACGCCTTGGGGGATGGAAATTTCCACATTCCAGCCCTTGCCGACTTTATCATCCGCCTGGGCAAGTACCTCAGCAATAACTTCCTCAATCATTTGTCGGGGTACTGGATTGATGGCCGCCTGCCCCACCGGGATACTTAGTCCCGGCGAAGTCACCGTCCCCACACCCTGACCGGCATGAAAATGAACCCCACTTTCACTGGCCGGGTAAACCCGGGAAAATACTTTTACCCCATTGGTCACATCCGGGTCATCGCCACTGTCTTTAATGACCGAGCAGGACGCCCCCTGGCTGTCATAGGTCTGATCATGGATTAAGAGATCCAAGTCCCAGCCTTTTGGCGTTTTTATCAAAACACTCTCCTGTTTTTTCTGTTTTAAGAACATCAGAAGCGCCGCTTTAGTGGCAGCCGTGGCACAGGAGCCGGTGGTATAACCATAACGCAGCTCTTTTCCGTTTTTTTCGATGGTCCTGTCAAGCATGGCTCAGTCCTTAAAGAGCGGGTAGTCTTTTTTGATCAGCATGGTTGACAAATAAGGAATTTTCCCCTTTAGAACATTAATATCCGTAACCACTTTCTGGGTTTCCATCCCGATATTTGAAACCAGGACAAAAGATTTTTCCAGTCCGCGGGCCTCAAGTTCTTCAGCCATCAGCTGATTGTTGGCCGAAATTTTCATAACCACGATATTTTTGTGGGCATCCAGGATCTGTCTGATTTCCTCGATGGGTTGGGTCATGGCCACAACCCCCAATGACTCTTCACCTTGGGTTAGAGGGATATTGAGCTGGGCTGCCAGGTTACAGAAAGAGGGAATCCCCGATAGCGTTACCACTTCAATCTCTCTGTCCAGCAGATATTCCATAACATAGGAGTAGGTTGAGAAAACCATGGGATCACCTAAAGTGATAAACGCCACGTCTTTACCCTGGTTAAGCAGGTCTTCAATCTCATCGGCATTCCGTTTCCATTGGATTTCCAATTTTTCCCGCTCAGCACTTAAAGAGATCATGGGAAAATTCATCTCCAGACATTTGGATAAATCTTCAATATGCGGTTTAACAATATTAAAGGCAATGCTGTCAGTGCCCATTTTTTTAGTTGGTGTAATAACAACGTCGCACTCTTTTAAAACTCTGGCCGCCTTTACCGTTAACAGATCCGGATCTCCCGGTCCGACCCCAATTCCATAAAAAATTCCTTTGCTCATTGATCTACCATTCCCTTCCCAGCTGATACAGCATGGCATTTAAAATTGCCGCTACCACCGGGCTGCCGCCTTTTCGTCCATTAATGCGGACATAAGGGCTGTCGATAGCATCCAGTGCCTGTTTGGACTCTGCTGCCCCGACAAAGCCGATGGGGGCGCCAATGATCAAATCCGGCTTGGCACTGCCTGATTTGATTCTCTCGATCAATGTATAAAGCGCTGTCGGAGCGTTACCGATGGCAAAAATTCCGACCGAATCATCCGCTAAAGCTTTCTCGATGGCTACGGTAGAACGGGTTACCCCCCGTTCTTTAGCTTCTTTCATCACATCAGGTTCATGCACATAGTTAACAATTTCAATTCCGTGATCAGCCAAAGCCTTTTTATTGACCGCAACCTGAATCATTCGGGTATCAGCATAAATTTTCTTACCTTTTTTCAAGGCTTCCATGCCTTGGGCATAGCCGTCATTACAAAATTCCAATAAATCAGCAT
The DNA here is from genome assembly GCA_030156895.1 of Eubacteriaceae bacterium. Classification (GTDB taxonomy): domain Bacteria; phylum Bacillota; class Clostridia; order Eubacteriales; family Eubacteriaceae; genus Acetobacterium. Next base: position 11,232 of record JASGLP010000039.1, read on the forward strand.
ACTCAAAATCAGCGGTGGTATGGATAATGCGCTTGACAATCGGCGCTATTTCTTCCGGGAAAACCTTATCCCCCAGTTCTTCGGTGATGATTTCAAAACTGCGTTCTTCAATTTCTCTTGGGTTATTAATATATTCCATTTTCGTCTCCTTTTTTATTAACTGGACTGCAGATCCAGACCAATATGTCGGTCTTCGAAGCAATCGACTTTAATTCCGCCGGCAATCAGGCGGTTTTCATAGATACAGATATAATCTTCTTCAGGCAAGCGTTCTATAATACCATTTTTAAACAAGTCTTTATCAAAACCACTATCTTCATACATTACGCCGATGACTGTCCCGCTATGACCGATCACCGTTCCCAGGCCACCGCATTCCTCCATCAGATCCACTAACAGATCCAGATGTTTTTTAGGCAGCCGTTTCTGGTTCAGATAAGCGCTCAGGGTACAGGCGCGGCCAATTTTTTTCAAGTCACTCTCCTGAAGGCCCTCTTCAAAGAGGTTGATAATCTGGCTGAAAATTCCCAGGTCTTTGGTTGAGTAATCATCCTGCGACTCATTAAAAGACATGGTATCAATGCCGCCGCAAAAATCTACAATCATCAGATTGGCATTAATAGATCCACCCAGTTCTTTTAAGACCTGACCAGTAATGTGATTAAAAAGATTGAGCTCTTCAAACATCAGATTGTCAGATGGTTCAATTTCTGTACATAAGCGTCCGATATCCACAGCTTTCAGCCCCAGATCAAAGTAAGCCGACAAGCCCGCCGCTACGCCGGAAAGATCTGCCGTTGAGGATGCCATCCCCTTTTTTTCGGGAATTTGGCTTTCCATATTAATTGACAGCCGATCCAGATGACTTCTGGCAATTCCATAGCGATCAAAAATCAGTCTGACCATTTTCTGGGCTTTGAATTTTAAATTTGAGTTTTTAAACTCGCCACTTTCAATCGTGATGGTAGCGTATCGGTCAATGGGACTGGAGATCAGGCAGGGGCTGCCCTCAAACCAACCCTGAATGTACTCACCGCAGGTTCCCGGACTCTTAACTACGACCCGTTTCATCCTTTTGTCTCCCGATGCTTTTTGGCAATTTTTAACAAGGCTTTAAAAAACTCAGGATTACTGTAAAAATGGATATGGGGATAGCCCGCCAGCACATTGTTTTTGGTATAACCGCAGGTCCATGTTTTGCCTCTTTTGGAAATCACATAAGCGGTCTGCAGGTCCTCATTTGTTTCGATCAGGCTGTGATGAAATTCATGACCTCTGATTTCAATCGACTGACCGCCGATAAAAGCGCAGACATCCACATAACCAAAACGCTGCAACTTTTGTGTCATTACCGCTTGAGCCTTTAAGAAACCAACCATTTCATAGGACTGACCTTCTTTATCTGTAATTTTTTCGGTCAGATACATAAGTCCCCCGCATTCGGCATAGCATGGTAAGCCAGCATCCAGTTTTCCCCGAATATCTTTCAGCATACTGGTATTTTTTGCCAGTTCCGCGCCAAAAATCTCAGGAAAACCACCGCCGATATACAAGGCATCCAGGCCATCCGGTAAGCACTGATCTTTGATGGGGCTAAAGACCACCAGTTCGACACCGGCATTTTCAAAAGCTCTTAAGTTATCATCATAGTAAAAATTAAAGGCGCGGTCACGGGGAATACCGATTCTGAGACCGCCGAATTCTTCTTTTAAACTTAAGAAGGGATCTGGTCGATTAGGTTTTCGTCCCGGCCGCTGGCTAATCTCTAAAAGCTTGTCTAAATCAATGGTCTTTTCCGCCATGACTGCCGCTTTTTCGACCTTTTCGCGAAAACCCTCCAGTTCTTCAACTGGAACCAGACCCAGATGACGGCTGTCCATAATAATTTCCGGTGTTTCAGGAAAGTAGCCAAGAACCGTCACCGGATTATAAGCTTCTATCATCTCTTTTAAGAGCTGATAATGGGACTCCGACGAAACCCGATTGATGATGACGCCTTTAATGTTAACCTCCGGATCAAAATCCAGATAGCCCTTGACCAAAGCAGCTGCCGATTTGGCCATGCCCCGACCATTGATGATCAAAATCACTGGCGCATCGACAAGCTTAGCTAAATAAGCCGAGCTGCCTTTTTCCGATTCCAGCCGATTACCGTCATACAAACCCATGACACCTTCGAGCACACCCACGTCATCCTCTTTAAGACGGCGGTCGAAAAGCAGCCTGACCGTCTCCTCGCCTAGCATCCAGGTGTCCAGATTAACAGAATCTTCACCCGTCACAAAGCGATGAAACATCGGATCGATATAGTCCGGACCGGTTTTAAAAGGCTTGACCTTTAATCCTCTATTTTTAAGGGCTCCCATGATTCCCATGGTCACCGTTGTTTTCCCCACATTACTGCTGATTCCTGCCAGCATAAAATAATTCACATTCCGTCCTCCTTTAGTGACTCGATAGGAAAATAAAAAACCCAGCTTCTCAGAAGCAGGGTCTAAACTTTGTTAAACAGGCTTCTTCCCTCCGAAGAACATTACAATCTGAGTGTCCTGACTTTTGCGTCATCCTCCGTTTTTCCTTCCCATCCAAAGACAGTGGCTTTAAAAACATCGTCTGCAATCACAGTAGCGGGGGCTGTAGGGCTTCTCACCCTTTTCCTCAATGCAATATTAAATTATTTTTAAAGTTTACCATAATTTTAGACCGATTTCAATTTATTATTTTCATTCCTTATTAAGATCCAGGCTTTGCCGTACAGCCGTGGTAAAAGAAAGAGGCTTTTGGTCCTGCCATTTTTCACTGGCGATGACCTCGTAAGAAATAGTGTCGACGACACCACTGCTTAAAATTTGGGGCATAATCTCATTAAAAGGTATAAAGCCTTCGCCAGGAATCCAGTGGCGATCTTTTAAAAAATCATTATCCGAAAGATGCAGGGCTTTTAAACGACCTTTGTGCTTGGCCAAAATTTTGCCCCGATTGTTTTCCTCCAGAAAATCATGAGAAGAGTCATAGCACATGCCAAAATGTGGCGCATGTATCTCATCCAGTAAAAAATCGAGCAGGTGCTGGCGGGACACATTTTCAACTGCCAGATTAACTCCATATTTTTCAGCGGTGTCTGCTAATTCTGAAAAAAATGCCCGACCTTTATCCAAATCGGGGGTAAAATCATCCAGATCATTGGTATGAACTACCATAGCCGGAATCGAGAAATCATAACAGTCCTTAATAAAGCCCTGAAAAAGCCGGAGCTTGGGGGTAATCTCCAGTCTTGAAGCTTCCCAGATATCGTTATAACCAATAAAGGGCGCATGGATATTGGTAATTTCCAGACCTTTTTTTCTGGTAATCTCCGGAAATTCTTCTTTTTTAAGGGCCCAGGGTTCAAATTCATCCTCCCAGGATATCATTGCCGCATCAAAACCACCATCGGCAATCAAATTGATTCGTTCCTCAAAGGGCATAAAAAATCCGAACCAGGAAAACATACTGTATTTCATTGCTGCCACCACCTTTTTAATCATAAAAAACCCGATTCAGACACGTATTTGGTCCAAAACCGGGTCTTTTTTACTCTGTAATTATTCACACCATTAACTACTGTTTCAGTTTCTTAATATTGATATCATAAGGCGGATAAACCACCCCTTTTTCCGTAATGATGGCCGTCACATTCTGGTGCGGCGTCACGTCAAAGGCCGGATTCTCCATGTTTACGCCATCCGGAGCCACTTGAACGCCGCCAATATGGCTGATTTCACGGCAATTTCGCTCTTCAATAATAATTTCATCGCCGGACATCATGGAGAAATCGATAGTCGATGTTGGTGCCGCCACATACATGGGAATGCCATGGGCTTTGGCCAGCACCGAAACAGAATAGGTCCCAATTTTATTGGCAACATCGCCGTTTGAGGCAATGCGGTCAGCACCGACGACAACCCCATCAATCTTGCCCTGTTTCATCATCCAACCGGCCATATTATCGGTAATCAAGGTCACCGGAATGCCATCGGCATGGAGTTCATAAGCGGTTAGGCGGGCTCCCTGTAAAAAGGGTCTGGTTTCATCGGCGTAGACGGAAATGTTTTTGCCTTGCTCAAAGGCCGCCCGGATTACCCCCAGAGCTGTCCCGTAATCCGCAGTGGCCAGTGCCCCGGCGTTACAATGGGTTAAAATGGTATCACCCTGATGAATGAGTTCAGCTCCAAAAGCGCCCATATCCCGACACATCTGAATATCTTCGGCGCAGATGGCATGAGCTTCCACTTTTAACAGAGCGGTTATCTCCAGCGGGGAAAGATCATCATTTTTTTTGATGACCCCTTGCATGCGATCAATGGCCCAGAAAAGGTTAACGGCCGTGGGTCGGGTTGCAGCCAGCAGGGCAGCGACTTCTTTCATTTTTTCCAGGAATTCTGCTTTGGAAAGACTTTGAAATTCCCGAGCACCAAAATACATGCCATATCCCGCGGTGACACCGATAGCGGGGGCTCCCCGCACAATCATATCGACAATGGCTTTTGCGATTTCGCGATAGTCAGTGTAAGATTTAATAATAAATTCTGTCGGAAGTTTAGTCTGATCAATCAGTTTTAAGGACTCGTCTTCAAAATATACCGGCTTCACATTAACCTTCGATCTTTTCAATCAAATTGAAAATCAGCTTTTTCACTTTTTCCGAGTTTTCATGCAGGACGCGCACAACATCCTCATTGGTAACCGCTTTGATCTCCGGATGATCTTCCAGGCCGGCATCATAATCGGTGATTAGAGCAATGTTAACAACGGGAATTTCCTGTTCCAGACACAGATAGCCTTCCGGATACTGGGTCATATTAACCACATCAGCACCCATCATGGCAAACATGCGGCTTTCTGCTACTGTTGAAAAACGCGGCCCATTTATGACCACGACCGTTCCACCGTCATGAACACTAATTCCGCATTCTTTAGCCGATGCAATGGCTTTTTCCCGCAGATTCTGATCATAAGGGTGGGCTGAACTTAAATGATTGACTTTAGGTTTTTCAAAGAAAGTGTCTTTTCGACCAGAAGTCATATTGATAAACTGATCCGTGACCACAAAATCACCCGGTTTCATTTCAAAACGAAGACTACCTACGCAACAAGGAGAAATCAGGGCTTTGATGCCCAGCATTTTCATGGCATAAATATTGGCCCGGTAATTAATCTCCGAGGGATTAAGGATATGATCCTTATGATGGCGGGGTAGAAAAGCAATGGTTTTTTCACCCACCTTAACCAGACTGATTTCATCCGATGGCTTACCATAAGGGGTATCCACTTCAATTTTTTTTACATCCGGATAGAGTTCATAAAGTCCTGATCCGCCAATTACACCAATGTCTGCTGAATAATACATGTTTCTCCTCCTTAAATGCTTCTATTCTTCAATAACCAGTGACGACAAACTTGATTTGGTCACAATTTTTTCTTCGTCATCATCCATTTTGCCTTTAAATCCCAGCCATTTATATTTGCTGTCATCTTCTTCAGCTGGTTGAGACGCTTCGACCGCTTCAGCTTCAGACTGGTCGACCTTTATTGTCTCACCCATTGCTGCTGCTTTCACTAAATCAGAAATTGTTTTTTCCAGTGATGGGGCACTTTTTTTCACCACTTTTACTGCCCCCGAGCTTGAAGGACTTTCAATTACCGGCGCTGGAATCGGCTCTTCCAAAACCACCTTAACAGGCTCAACCGTTTCTTCAACCATTGTTTCTTCACTTACAGGAATTGCCTCTGCCGACTCGGCTTCGTTCGCTTCTTCATCGCCTTCCAGAATCAGTTCTGACATTTTCGGAATAGGACGCTTGGGCATTTCCTCAAAGTCATCAACCTTGCCTTTAAAACCCAACCATTTATATTTCGAATCGTCTTCCTCTTCTTCGACCGCATTCACCGCTGGCATCTCATCTTCCTCAAACACTTCCGTGCTCTCTTGCGCTACTTCTGGGATTTCGACTTTTGCATTGAGCTCTTCCACAACTTCTGCCGGTAGCTCATGCTTATCTTCTTCCTCTCCCTGAATGGTAACTGTCCAGCCTTTTTTCATCGGCGGCTCGCCCTCTTCACGCTCAGCTTTAAAACCAACCCAGCTTTTCTGCGGCTGATAAGGCGGAATTTCCTCGTCGATAATCCGATTGATTGCTTTTGTTGCCTGGGCCGTCCCATGCAGCGTTTCTGACGGCATAATCTTTTCTGACGTATGAAATTCTTTTTGTGCCATCAGGGGATTTTTTCTTTCCCAGGATTTCTTTTTATCAGGAAAATACTTTTTCAGCACATCCCGGGGGATCTCTTCATTACAAAGAATTGCCGAAACAGAGGTCAGGATTTCAGGCAATCGCTGATTTTCCGGCCATTTCGTCGACATGCCAACCTCATATTTAACCAGATCCACCACGTTAAAGCCCAGCGACTCCAAAGAAAACCGCATCAGTTTGGGGAAACGACAGGGCTGGCCACTTTTTCTAGCACATTCCATCCCCTGCACCTGACAGACTGGGCAATTGCCGGGTATTAAACCAACAACGCCTTCAACCTCATTTTCGATTTCTAAAAGGGTCTGCCAGGTCATGACCTTAATGGCTTCCATTTTTTCCGTACAATAATCAGAAATTGCCTTCGGATCACGTATCAAACGGATATCATTGCGGGGAACCTCGTACTGTCGGCCAATAATATGCATATATTTAAATTCTTTTAAAAAAATGGCTTCGTCAAACTGATATGGCGGGCATGACCAGACCTTGCTGTAATTAGGACATGCTTTACAATAACCAAGTGTTTTGTCGCGATCATAGTAATCTTCCATTAAGCGTTCGATGCTGATCGCGCCAAAGCTGAGTTTATTTTTAAGTTCCATCATTCTCATCCCTTCATCGATATTATCAGGATTAGTTTTTCCTGATAACAATGGATAGACCTCGCCTAATTATCCATTCTTACTTATTCTACATCGATTTCATTATGACATCAATCGAAGATTTTGTCGAGAAAAGATATTTTTCACGTTTTTATCAAAACAGCAAAATATTACCTGTTTTTTTGTATTTATTGCGGTTATAATGAAAAGAGTAATTTTTTGAAGGGAGATTATGAATGGAATATTCTCATGAAGTGAAACGGATGTGTGTCGTCGGCAATAATGCTAAGCATGGCGCTGCTCCCATCCCCGAAGAAGGTAAATGGGTACAGGCTAAGGAGGTCACCGATATCTCAGGTCTGACACACGGGATTGGCTGGTGCGCACCTCAGCAGGGCGCCTGTAAATTAACACTTAATGTTAAAGACGGTATCATCGAAGAATGTCTGATTGAAACCATTGGATGTTCAGGCATGACCCATTCGGCTTCAATGGCCTCGGAAATTCTGCCGGGAAAAACCATTTTAGAAGCATTGAACACTGACCTGGTATGTGACGCGATTAACACAGCCATGCGTGAGCTTTTCCTGCAGATCGTCTATGGTCGTTCACAAACAGCTTTCTCCGAAGGCGGCCTGCCGATCGGTGCCGGTCTCGAAGATTTAGGTAAAGGTCTTCGCAGTCAGGTCGGTACCACTTATGGAACCCTTGAAAAAGGCCCCCGATACCTTGATATTGCCGAAGGTTATATCAAAGAACTGGCCTTAAATGAAAACGACGAAATTATTGGCTATTCCTTTGTTCATCTTGGAAAAATGATGGAAAACATCAAAAAAGGTGACACGCCAGCCGATGCTCTGGAAAAAGCTTCCGGACAGTACGGTCAATTTGATGATGCAGTAAAATACATCGATCCACGAAACGAATAGGAGGAAGACATGGCATTATTTGAAAGTTATGAAAGACGAATCGATAAAATAGAATCGGTCTTATCAGCCAACGGCATTGCTTCCCTTGAAGAAGCCAAATCAATCTGTGATGCAAAAGGCATTGATGTTGCTGAACTTGTTAAAAGCATCCAGCCTATCTGTTTTGAAAACGCTTGTTGGGCCTATACATTAGGCGCTGCTTTGGCCATCAAAAGAAATATCACCAACGCCGCTGACGCTGCCGAAGTAATCGGTGAAGGCCTGCAGGCTTTCTGTATTCCTGGTTCTGTTGCCGAACAAAGAAAAGTAGGCCTGGGTCATGGGAATCTTGGCGCCATGCTGTTAAGAGACGAAACCGACTGTTTTGCCTTCCTGGCCGGCCACGAATCCTTTGCCGCTGCTGAAGGCGCCATCGGAATCGCTCGATCTGCCAACAAAGTCAGAAAACAACCGCTGCGGGTTATTCTTAATGGTCTGGGCAAAGATGCGGCTCTGATCATCTCACGCATCAACGGTTTTACCTATGTAAAAACCGACTATGATTACGCAAGCGGTGAATTAAAGATCGTCAGCAAAACCCCATACTCCAAAGGTGAACGAGCAGCCGTTAACTGTTATGGCTGTAACGACGTACAGGAAGGGGTTGCCATCATGCATCATGAAGGCGTTCATGTTTCCATTACTGGAAACTCCACCAACCCGACTCGTTTCCAGCATCCAGTTGCCGGTACCTATAAAAAAGAAGCGCTTGAACAGGGCAAAAAATATTTCTCTGTTGCTTCCGGCGGCGGAACCGGAAGAACCCTGCACCCAGACAATATGGCAGCCGGTCCTGCTTCCTACGGGATGACCGATACCATGGGTCGTATGCATTCAGATGCACAGTTTGCCGGATCATCTTCTGTTCCTGCTCACGTAGAAATGATGGGCTTAATCGGCATGGGTAACAACCCAATGGTTGGCGCAACGGTTTCTGTAGCTGTTGCGATCGAGGAAGCGAGTAAGTAGGCTATAGGCCTATTTATTACAGTATCATGCAATTTCAGCGTCGTTCATTTGAGATCATTTGAAGTTGTAAGACACAAATGGGCCACAGGTAGACCACACAGGTAGGCCACAATTTTATATATTAAAACCCAGGTTTTTAAGCCTGGGTTTTTTGATTAATATTCATCGGCACCCTAATTAAGAGTAACCAGATTCGTGGGGACTCCTAGGTAAAGAAAAACCGGCTCAGTAGCCGGTTATGAAAAAATTTATTGGATATAAAATGTGACAAAAATACACTCATCACAAAAGTTATTTTTCCATGAATTTTTTACACTAATCTCGTATTTATTACCGTTTTTAATTCTTTTAAACACTTCTTCGCTATAATATCTAGGGATATATCCAAGATGCTCATTTCCCAAATTTAGAACTTTGATCGCAAATTGATCATGTCCGTTTTCAGGTTCTAATTCTAATTTTAAGTTTTCACCCTTGGTTACTTCAAATGAATCATAACAATCATGGCTCTTTTCACATCCTAAATAATGTCGTGTACCAGCAAGAAAAAAATTACGTTTCACATCAGTTTGGTCTTTTAAGATTGGATCAATAAATTCTAGCGAATCGATTGGTAAACGAGCACCACTTTTTTTCAACATTTCAAATGCATCATACGAATTAACATCATATTTTTTTAAAATATCTTCAATATCTTTTCTCTTTTTATCAGGCAATCGACTTGCGAATGATTGAAAAAGGACTTTACTTTTATAAGTCTTTGTTAAGTCATCAAATGCAAGAAGGGGTTTGAAACCATTTTTTATAGCATCCATCACTTCCAATCCGTAACTAAACTGGTAATCATCATTTCTGCTCAATTGTCCAATTTGGTATCTTCTTCTTGTTTCTAGGTCTTTCCAGACAATTCGAATAGTTTCGTGTTTAGGTTCTAATAACATTTTCCAACCTCCTTATAAAAGTATTTGTGCCTTACCGATTTTCCATAATAAATATTTTGAAATAAGTTTGCGTTTATTTTCCGGAATTACTTTTTCATTATATGAATTTAATAAATCATTTATTACAAATTCATCAAATCTTTGAGAAAACTGCTCAATCGTTTCTCGTACAATTTTCTCAGTGCTTATGTACTTTAAAACATCAGAATGTTTTGGTTTCTTATTTTCCTTATTATATATTCTAATTATTGATTCAGACTTATTGTCTACCAATGAATTAAATAATATTTTATCATTGCCCAAATATCGATCTATTTTTTCACAATCATTGACATAACTACACAATGATGAACTATGATCATATAAAGGACAAAACGAAACTTCTTCTCCATACTTTAAAATTGCCCAATTACTTTGATGCCTATCACTATTTCCGATTAGATAATCAAATGTCAACATCCTATAAAAATCATCTAAAAATTCGTATTCATTCAATGCATTCTTACACATTTCAATTGAATATTTCTCTTTTAGAACGGGATCAAATAAAATTTCAGAATCAAAATTTGGATTTGTTTTCTCAATTAAATTGATACCTTCAATCAAATCCTCATTCTTTTCGTTAATTAAATAATTCATTGAACCATATTTAGAATTATAAATCCCTAAATCTGTTTGTACACATGGTATCTTGAGAATATTGGCTAGGTCTGATGCTAAATTTTCGGAGACATGTTCTGTAGTATCATTTGACTTATTGAATTTGAAAAGTCCAATTTTTTTTGATTCTCTGTTAATCAACCATTTTTTTACACTTCTACCGCTGCCTTCGGACAATCCACTATATGTATCCCAATTGTCAAAACAAATTATATCTTTCTCCCTCAAGCCAACATTGCTCCGTTCTGGAAAATTGAAAATAATATTCCCTTTATTTTATAACGGATCGTTATAATTGGCAATAAATTATTTTATAAAAAGTTGCAACATTTATGTAAATCGTGTATAATATAAATCTTTTTTCAATATCTAGATACTTTTTCAGCTAAACAGATTATTAAACACCATATAATGTGATTAGACTTTTTTGATTGTGCAAATTAAAAAAAGCCCCTCCAAAGAGTGGCAGCCAATACCCCATACCAAAAGCCCACACTGCTAGACCCTTTAATATAAGGTAATTTTTCAGTAATTCGTGATTATTACTTCTTTGTATTCTTTATCTTTGCCATCGTACCGCTACAAAGTCTCTGTTTTCAATCACCACTATGGAATGTCAAATAAAACTGCCCTATGTTTATTTTTTATTTGCCTTTAACCCTAATTTCGATTATACTTAGCTTAACAAAAAATTATTGCGCTGGCCAAAGGTGTGAAATTATTTCTCGCTGACTGGTTGTTTGTGCAATTACTGAAAAATAAAAGGGTTTCAGTCAGGTCTACACCTCGTGTTGGCTTTGACTGAGACTCTTTTTCTTTCCATATTTCAGCCAATCATAAATTCTAACCGCACGCTTAAAATCACTTTTAACACCTGATGAAAAATTATTCCAATTTGACCCCTCAAGGCTGTCGAGTATTTATAAAACGGCAACGTTCGATTGTTTTTCAACAGATTCAAGATTTGATTTTTCACGTCATCAGTCCTTTCAGATTATTATAAATTCAGCTGCAACATCTTTACTCTCTTATTAATTATCCGTCCACATCTCGCACTGTCCAATGACCGTGGCGATTGCATCATCCAATCCCTCTGGTGGATACTTGTATTTTTTTAACAACTTCTTGACCATCCGTCGCATTCCAGCTCGGGCGGATTCCTTTTTCTGCCAGTCAATGGTACGGTTTTTTCGAAGCAGTTCAGTCAATTCATGAGTTAGCGACACCAGTTCTTCATTGGTGTAAAAATCTTTGATCGCTTCCGGTCTGGTTATAGCATCATAAAAGGCCTGCTCTTCAAGCGAAAGACCTAAAGCATCGCCTTCTGCATGGGCATTGGCCATTTCTTTTGCCATCTTCATCAGTTCTTCAATAACTTCTTCATTGGACAGCATACCGTTAAGATAGGCTTTCATAGCCCTTGAAAGCAGCTCAGAGAACTTTTCTGATTTAACCAGATTGGTTCTTCGATAGAGCGACACCTGTTCAGCCAGCAATTTTTTCAAAATTTCAACTGCAATATTGCGTTCCTTCATTTTGGCAATCTCATCAAGGAACTTGGGATCGAACAAAGAGAATCCCGTGTCAATATCAGAAAAAAGATTAATAACACCGTCACTCTTAATACTGGCCTTCAAGAGTTCATTGATCCGCTCATTAATTTCTTTTAAAGATAATTTCTTTCCGGGGCCGCTAATTCGGGTAAGCAGGGTTCGGATCGCCTCGAAATAAGCCGCTTCAAAACGTTGTTTGGGATCTACCAACGAACGACAAAGCGATAAGGCCTGACGCAACAACATGGCTTCTTTGATGAAGGTCTCTTTGCTTTTTTCCTTTTCAACTGCCGATAAAAAGTTGACGCCGCCACTGATAATTTTGGCCCGAGCAAGATCCGACGCGGCTTGGTCCATAAAGATGGAATAATCAAAACTGTGAAAAAGATCGCGACAGACTTCCAGTTTTTCAATAAACTTGGGCAAGGCAGTTCTGGCAATATTGGTTTCCCCATAGTTGCTTTTATCCCGGTTGGTGTAATCATTCATAGCCTGCTTAAGGGCGGAAGCAATCCCCACATAATCAACAACCAGGCCGCCCTCTTTATCTTTGTAAACACGATTGACCCGGGCAATGGCCTGCATTAAATTATGGCCCTGCATGGGTTTATAGACATACATGGTGGCTAGGGACGGCACATCAAATCCCGTCAGCCACATATCCACGACAATGGCAATTTTCATGGGATCATGATCATCTTTAAACTTCTTGGCCAACTGGTCCCGGCGTCGTTTATTGCCAATGATCTCCCGCCATGGTTCCGGATCTTTGTTGCTCTCCGTCATCACCACCCCAACTCTTTCCTGCCATTCTGGCCGCAGCTCAAGCAGCTTTTCAAAAATGTGCATGGCAATCGCTCTTGAGTAAGCAACAATCATGGCCTTTCCAGTTAATTCAAATTGGCGGTTTTCCTCGTAGTGCTTAACAATATCCCTGCATAAAGCATCAATGGTTTGTTCGGCTCCCAGAATGCTTTCCATTTTACCAAGCTCTTTTTTGCTTTTTTCTACCAGATAGGTCTCTGCCTCTTCGGCAACACGATCATATTCCCGATCAATCTTTTGCAAAATGTTTTCGTCCAAATTGAGATGGATTACTCGACTTTCGTAATAAACTGGCCGGGTCGCCCCGTCCTCAACAGCTTGGGTCATATCATAAATATCGATATAATTTCCAAATACTTCCATTGTAGAACGATCTTTACTGGAAATGGGTGTCCCGGTAAAACCAATATAGGTGGCATTGGGCAGACTCTCCCGGATAATCAAACCGAAGGATTTCTGAATTTTACCGCTTTTGGTATCAACCCGTTCATCGATAAACTGGCTACGATGGGCTTCATCGGCCATGACAACAATATTTCGTCGTTTTGAAAGTTCCTCTTCCGATTCTTCAAATTTTTGAGCGGTGGTAAAAATGATCCCATTGGCCTGGCGCCCGGCCAGCAACTCTTTAAGGTGCTGACGATTTTCAGCCTGCTGGGGTGATTGCCGTAAAAAATCCGAACACTTGGCAAACTGCCCAAACAACTGATCATCCAGATCATTTCTGTCAGTCAGGACGACGATTGTCGGAGAGTTTAAAACCTCCTGTAAAAGATGGGTATAGAATACCATTGATAACGATTTCCCACTACCTTGAGTATGCCAGAAAACCCCGCCTTTACCATCCGTTTCAGTAGCGCTTGCTGTTGACTTTACAGCCTTGCAAACGGCAAAATACTGATGATAGGCTCCCAGGATTTTGGCCTCCCCCGAAAAGCAGATGAAATTTTTAATAATATTAAGCAGTCTTTTTTGATCAAAGATCCCTTCAATAAAGGTATCAAACTGGGCAAACTGGGTGTTTTCATAGCTGCCATCTTTGGTCTTCCATTCCATAAAACGGTCTTCACCGGCTGTTATGGTTCCTGCTTTAGACGTCGCCAGATCGCTCATGACCAGAAAGGCATTATAGACAAATAAGGAGGGAATTTCTTTCATATAGTTTCTGAGCTGCAGGAAGGCCTCACTGGCATCCGTTTCTTCTCGGGATGGCGACTTCAGCTCAAAAACAACCAGGGGTAAACCATTGACAAAAACCAGAACATCCGGTCGTTTTTCGCTATTCTCAGTGATTGTCCACTGATTAGCCACCGTAAAAAAATTGTCCTTGATATTTTCGTAGTCGATCAGTTGGACTAGAGCCGCCTTTTGTTCATCCTGATCATAGTAATTTACCGTTATCCCGTTCTGAAGATAATTCATAAAGAGGGTATTTCTTTTTAAAAGTGATCCGCCTTCAAAATTCTTAAGCTTAAAGAGAGCCTCATTCAGGGCGACCTCCGGCAATTTAGGATTAATCCGGCTCAGCGCCGGTATTAACTCATCCAGGTATAGAACTTCTGAATAATCCCGTTCTAAATCCGGCCCATAAACATAATTGTAGCCCAAGGTATCCTGAAACAATTCGATGACGGCATTTTCAAAATTTGCTTCTGTGTATGGCATTAAGATTTTTTCCTCCTTGTATTGTGTTAAATCATCATTTAG
>JASGLP010000040.1 GCA_030156895.1 Eubacteriaceae bacterium
TAAATTGATAATAACAAATTCGTCCAGCCTTTGCCGCTCCGTCGGTAGCACACAGGGCTGAACAAGAATGTCGTTATAAAAGCCTTTGTCAGTATTCACGAAATGAATATATCCCTGCTTATAATTGAATTTTAAAATTGCCAGAAACCGTTCAAATCCCTTTTCAAAATCGACAAAAATCAGATCCGCCGAAGGAATATCGACATGTTCCAACATAATATCAAAAATTGACTGCGCAATTTCTGAACTAATCCGAATCAGTGATGCCGTTTTTTTATATTCTTCGACCGACTCTTTAAACCCGCTGCCTTCCAGGAAAGAAGTATGCTTGATTTCCGAGTCCCTTAATGACTTTTCGAGATGCTTCAATAAATAATCGCCAATTCCGTCTCCAATATTTAAGAACATTTCAGATAAAACCGGAATGCCCGCATTGGTATCAAGAATGTGCATCACTGCTTTATTAATTCTCAATTCCTGGTTAGCTGTGATTTCAAACTCAATTTCCTCTTCATCTATCTCAAAAATTTCTTCTTCCAAACTCTACTCCATTCAAATTTTATAGAAATACCAAAAGCACCCGATACAAGGCTTCAGATCGACTGCTCAAGCCAGGCAACTTTGATCAGTTAAAACACTTTTATGGTTGATCATAAAGATGCTCATCGGCATCATTAGTCAGTTTCAGACGATCCAGAACATAAAAGATCAGACTTAAGAACATCCCAACAACTGTCGCCAGCACCATTCCTGTTAGCTGAATGCTGCCAAAGCTTAGCGAAACACCTGATAAACCAACAACAAAAACAACCGACGTTAAGGCCAGGTTTCGTGATTTGCCATAGTCAACCTGCGAATCAACGAGGATACGAATCCCGGAAGCGCCGATCATTCCATACAGTAAAAAGGAAATACCGCCAATAACGGCACCGGGAATGGTCGAGATCAACATTGACAGTTTGCCGACAAAAGAACAAATGATCGAAATGATGGCTGCGCCGGCAATAACCCGAACACTGTAAACTTTTGTAACCGCCATAACGCCAATATTCTCACCATAAGTTGTGGTCGGCACCGACCCGATCAGACCGGAAATCATCGTCGAAAAATTATCCGCAAACAGCGAACGATGCAAACCCGGATCTTTAATCAAGTCACGACCGATAACTTTTCCCGTCACGATCTGATGACCGATGTGTTCCGAAGTAATAACCAGAAGAACTGGTAAAATAATTAAAATAGCAGAAATATCAAACTGCGGCAGCTGAAAGTTCGGTAAAGAAAACCAGGGCGCTGCGGCAACCTCGGAAAAGCTTTCGGCCCCAACGACACCCGTCACAAGGGCTGTTACATAGCCAGCAACGATGGCAATCAGGATTGGGATCACCGATAAAAACTTTTTAAAGACCACTGAACCAAAAACAGCAAAAGCCAGTGTTACCATAAAAACAATCACGTTGTTGGGATTAATGGCCGTAACCACCTGTTCATAAAGACCACTTGCTTCATCCAGCACATAAGATGTCTGAGTTATGATCCCGCCAGTGCTGGCAGCCGTTGATGCCAGTTCCAGACCGATTAAAGCAACCACCGGTCCCATGGCTGCTGGCGGTAGAACTACATCAATCCAGGCGGTGCCAAACTTATAAATCACCCCGGCCAAAATACAGCCACAGAGACCAACCACGACAAAACCACCCAACGCATAGGCATAACCCCACGAGGCAATTACCACTCCAGCCGGTGCCAGAAAGGCAAAACTGGACCCCAGATAGGCTGGTGCCTTACCCTTAGTGATAAACATAAACAAGAGGGTTCCCACCCCGTTCATAAACAGAACAATCGCCGGATTGATCCCAAATAGAAAGGGTACCAGCACTGAGGCACCAAACATCGCAAACATATGCTGCAGACTTAATGGCACCATCATTTTCAGTGGAAGCTTTTCTTCCACCTGAATAATTCTTTGATTCTTCAAAATAAATCCTCCAATCTTTTCATTCTCAGCGATTATACCACAGGCTTTTTGTCAAATAAAGAAAAAGTCGATCAACTCGCTTTCTTTACGCCAGAGCCGGATTATGATACAATTTATAAAATTTCATCTCAGAAAGTGAGCAATCTATGAATATTTCAGTTAATACCAGGATTTTTGCCGTACTGGGTCAGCCCGTCGGACAAAGCCTTTCACCCATTTTGCACAATAGGCTTTTTAAAGAATACCAGATCGACGGCGTGTATTTTCCTATTGAAGTCAGTTCCAAAAATCTTGATGACCTGATCAAAGGATTTCGACTGCTGAATTTTGGCGGTTTTAACATTACCAAACCGCATAAACTCCAGATTATGGACAGTCTGGACGCCATTGATCCCCTGGCACAAAAAATCGGCGCCGTCAATACCGTGGTTTATAAAGGCGGCAAAATGATCGGTTACAACACCGATGGTTTTGGTTTTATTAAGTCTATCGAAGACAAACTAAAAACAAGTCCCAAAGAAGATTTAACTATCCTGATTCTGGGCTGCGGCGGGGCAGTCAAATCGGTCGCCATGGCATTGGCGCAATGGGGAGTTAAAAAAATTGTCATCGCCAACCGTACCCTCGAAAAAGCTCAAGACCTCTGTTCACAAATTAATGAGAATTTTGGCGATGTTGCTTTTGCCGCCAAAAATGATCCCGCTTCCCTTCGCGAAATCTGCAACCAGGCTAATCTGATTGTTAACGGCACCAGTCTCGGTATGGCCGATACCATTGATCAGACACCTCTTGACAAAAGCTTAATTCGCCCCGGCATCCTGGTTTATGATATGATTTACAGTCCAGCAAAAACCCGCCTGCTCAAGGAAGCCCAAGAACAGGGCGCAATGATCGAAAATGGCCTGGATATGCTTTTGTATCAGGGGCTCTTAGCCTTTGAACTATGGACTGGCATTTTTCCCGATCCTAAGCTTGGCAAAAACATCCTGCTGGAAGGACTCAAATCATGACAAAAAAAAATAAGCCTATTGCCTTAATCGGTTTTATGGGAAGCGGAAAATCGAGCATTGGACCAATGTTGGCTCAAAAACTGAATTATCGATTTGTTGATACTGATACATTGATCGAAGAAAAAGCCGGTCAAAAAATATCAGCCATTTTCGCCAATCAAGGCGAAAAAGCCTTTCGGGAAATGGAAACTGCTGTCCTTAAAGAATTATCCAAGGATACCAGTCTGGTCATTGCAACCGGCGGCGGCATCGTACTTAAGGAAGAAAACCGGGATCTGCTGGAAAACAGTACCTTCCTGGTCAGCCTGATGGCCAGTCCGGAGATCATTTATGAAAGAACCCGAACCGACAATAATCGACCGCTGCTTCAGGATCCTAATCCTCTTTTAAAAATAGAGACCATGCTATCTGATCGAAAAGCATTTTATGAAATTGGGAATCTTAAAATCAATACCGATTCCGATTCCCTTGAGACAATCTGTGAAATTATTTTTGAAAGCTACTTAAAGCAATAAAAGCCTATGTTCAGTATTTTATTTTTGACCATTTGATCAAATGAACAGTTTTAACAAAGCTAACTTCAAACATCCGAAAATAAAATTCAACCTTATCAGAATTCTATTTTACGGCCTTTAAATCACAAATATAACAGTCAGTCAACCGTTGAACCGCTTCCGGGTTTTTAACCGGCCAGGAAGTCTCCAGGGCTTCACAATGGGCAATCATGGTTTCTTCACAATAGACGAAATCGATACAGCCGTTGCATTTTCGATCCTTTGTTTTTTTGATCAGCTCCAAAACAGATTCGTTAACCCGCTCTCTGAATTCTTTATAGGTAACCGTATTATGGTTTTCAAACAAGCTCATATCAACACCTCAATGGTTTAGTTTTAATAATAGTACCTTAAATCCAAAAAAACACAAGGTAAATTTTTGCCAAATTTATTTTTCTAAAAAAAGAATTGCATTATTTAATAAATTATGCTAGTATATTTAACAGTGTTCTAACAAATTCCTTGGAACACAATTCCTGACTAACTATCAGGATAACAGTGCCGAAGTGATGGAATTGGCAGACGTGACGGACTCAAAATCCGTTGTGAGTGATCACGTGCGGGTTCGAGTCCCGCCTTCGGCACCATTAACGCTCCCTTAGCTCAGTTGGCTAGAGCACCTGACTCTTAATCAGGGTGTCCAGGGTTCGAGTCCCTGAGGGAGCACCAGTTAAAACCGCATGAAAGAGCCTTTTAAGGGCTCTTTTTTATTTTTTGCTGTTTTTCTAAATCTGTATTTCAGGGTATTATTGAGGGTATTATTGAATGAAGTCTAGTCCAAAATAGTGCGTAAATTGAAAATCTCCGTCAGTTTAATGCACGGAGATTTTAACAATACATTTTATTCAGTTAAGTTCTATCACTTTTTTCCCAGGATAAAACGCCGGTCACTTCAGCCTTTTCATAAATATCAATTTTATAATTAAGCTTATCCAGCGTCTTTTTCATTTCTTCCATTTTTTGTAAAAGCTTTGTCCGTTCTTCAACCAATAACTCTTTTCGGGCCGTGATCGTCCGGTCCCCCTGCTGAGTGAGGGCACAGTATTCAATTAGGGCTTCAATGGGTATTCCCGCTGAACGCATACATTTTGCCAGCTCAATCCAACCGCAGGATTCTTCGGTATAGTCCCGCATTCCGCTTTTGGTTCGATTAACAGCTGGAATTAAGCCGATTCGCTCATAATAACGCAGGGTATCCTGAGTCATATTATACTTTTTACTTACTTCGGTAATAGTCATTAAATCCACCTCTGTTAAATTTTAAGTTTAAAAGCCATGTAAATTTTGAATGCTGCAAAGAAATCTTTCCAGCCATTTATAATCTCTATCAGTTGGCATCTACTTGCTTAATCGTTTCCTATTATTGACAACATTAACACATGGAGTCCACTCCATGTCAAGACTTTTTTTAATTGCCCGGTATCCTGTCCATTTGCTTAAAAAGAGCCGCCCCAAAAGCCAGTGGCAGGGTATTAGTCCGCGACCAGATTAGGACCATCATGTTTCTGCAAGGTTCATTTTCTGTTTCCTTTTATCCGCGTACATCTCTTCGTCGGCAATCTGAAGCAAGGCATCAATATTATTGCCATCCTCCGGAAATAAGGCCGTACCAGTACTCACTGCAATTTTAGCCGGATAATAAAGCCAGTCTCACCCTGAACCAACTCGACTGGCCCCTGCAAGATCGGAACCAGTTCATTTTTGACCCTCAGAACCAGTTCTTTCTGGCTGTCAACCTTGGCTAGGTCAACACCGATAGCCGCAGTATTCCCCTCCTTGGGATAATTCCAGATGATCGTCGTATCTTGGCATACCCCAATGTTTCTGATCTGGTTTTCATTTTTCGATAAGAGATTGTCCAGATAGGTATAGGCTTCCTGTTCATCGAGCCCGGGATTCACCAGGATATAAGCCTCAAAACCCTGAACCAGGGTTTTATTTGTGAAAATCAACCGTTCCACTTGACTTTTGAAATTTATAAATTTGTCGGTGGTTTTTAGCATCTCCTGCTGTTTCATGTTATTAATAAACATTCCCAGCAGCAGCAACAGAAACATCAAGAAAAAAAAGGATACCGCTATTGAAATAATGACTGCAAGCTTCTTTTTAAAAAGACTTTTATTCTGATCCATCATTTTTCTCCTGAAAATCTTTCGATATTTTAACTACTTAAGTTTATCATCATAAATCAAAAAAAAACATAATTTTTAATGCCATTTATTACTATAAATATCGGTAGTTTTTTAAAAAGCCTTAGGCCGCCGGATCATCGAATCATTCCCCTGCTTAGTATGCTGCTATTTAACGAACTACCATCACTCGGATACTGATTCCCATCGTCAAACCTAATGAATTATAAGTCCCATCCGTCAACTGTTCCAAATTCAGCCATTTTAATCAATAATCTGACCACCTATTATTTTAGTGTACATACCCGATTATTGATTCCTAGCATTTATTTTTTTGCATGACTTTTAGCAAGTAAAGTTGAGATCTCTGTGGAAAGATTTGACAAATCAATTCAATTTTGTTATACTGATATCAGATTTTTGTGAAGTATATGTTCTGAGTAGTCGTCTGATGAGCTTTTATACGTATGGAAATGTGGATAAAAGTAAATCAGATCCAACAGATGAAATTTGCATTGAAAAACATTAAATGGAACTGGGGCTTGTGTAGGATCTTATGGTCATGCGCTATACTATTGCGCAATTATCGCAAAATGGTATAAAGTGAGTTATATTAACGAAGCTTGGAGCACTCTAATTCTGTATCAACAGAATTAGAGTGCTCTTTTTTTATAGCTTCAAACGGATTTTTAATTTCAGAAAGGTGAAAAATGTTACAAACAATCAAAATGACGAAAGCCAGATTGGAAGAAACAAAAGGTAAAAGTTTAGTATATGATGACTGGTTTGACTGGCAATGGCAAATCAAACACAGCATCCGCAGTATTGAGACTGTCGAAAAAATTCTTAATATGCAATTCCCGGAATCAGAGAAAAAAGAACTGCAAAAAACAATCAGCAAGTTCCCTATGTCTATTACTCCCTATTATCTCTCGCTGGTTGATCCAGAGAATTATAAAAATGATCCGATTTTCAAACAGTGTTTTCCCGATCCTAAAGAACTAAATCACGCTGTCTGTGATTTAGTAGATCCATTGCACGAAGAAGGTGACAGTCCGGTCCCAGGGATAACCCATCGTTACCCGGATCGTGTTCTTTTCCATGTCAGTAATATCTGTTCAATGTACTGTCGTCACTGCACCCGAAAAAGAAAAGTCGGCGATGTCGATTCAATCCCTGATAAAGAACAGCTTCAAAGAGGTATTAATTACATCAAAGCTACACCAGAAGTTCGTGATGTCCTTCTATCTGGTGGCGATCCTTTTCTTTTATCAGATTCCCAGATTGACTGGTTACTAGACGAAATAGCTAAAATCGACCATGTTGAAGTTATCCGGATCGGGACCCGTGTGCCAGTTGTTCTTCCTTTCAGAATTACAGAAGGACTGATTCACGTCCTGAAAAAATATGATAATTTGTGGATCAACACCCACTATAACCATCCAAAAGAACTGACCAGCAGCTCACGTGCGGCGCTGAAAAAACTGATCCAGGCCGGAATTCCTTTAGGCAATCAATCAGTGCTCTTGCGGGATATTAATGACTGCCCGATGATCATGAAAAAATTGGTTCATCAACTAGTCGCCAACCGGGTTCGCCCTTATTATCTTTACCAGTGCGATCTTTCTGAAGGATTGGAACATTTTAGAACCGATGTCGGTAAAGGGATTGAAATTATGGAAAGTCTCCGCGGTCATACCAGCGGATTCGCTATCCCAACATATGTCATAGATGCCCCAGGCGGGGGCGGAAAGATTCCCATCATGCCTAATTATCTGATTTCATCATCCAGCAGTAAAGTAATCCTCAGAAACTATGAGGGGGTTATCACCACTTATCAGATGCCTTCCGACTACAGCCCAACAACCTGTGACCGGAATTGCGAAAACTGCAACCTGCAGTTGGAACTCGAACCCCACGAAACCGAATCTGCGCCAATTGGTATTGCCAAGCTCTTATGTCAGTATGAAGAATCGATCACCCTTGTCCCGCAAAATCTCGAACGCGACGAAAGAATCATGGAAGAATAGCATGGAAATAGATCAAATTGTAAAAAACAAAGGCATCATTTATCAGCACGGCAAGGCGAGCAACCGAATTTATATCATGAGCATTGATCAAACTGCTGAAAACATCACAATCGATACACTTGAAAAATTAGCGGTTAAAAATAATTATACCAAAATCATTGGTAAGGTTCCCCGCAATCTATCGCCACTTTTTGAATCCCGTCAATTCGAGAGAGAGGCATTCGTACCAGATTTTTTTAAAAACTGTGACGACTGCTTTTTTATGAGCAAATATTATCAAAACAACCGGCGAATCCCTAAGCAAGCTCAAAAAATTGATGCAATTCTAGCGCTTGCGAACTCAAAAGAAATTGATCGGTCATCGATTCAAAGCCAGTATTTCTTTAAAAAACTCAATCAAAATCATGTTGCAGACATGGCTGCTTTATATCAAGAAGTATTTACAAGCTATCCATTTCCAATCTTTGATCCTGCCTATCTGCTATCAACCTTTAACGAAGTTTTCTATTTTGGCTTTTTCGATCAACAAAAACTCATTGCTTGCGCTTCCTGCGAAACCGATTTTAAAAACGGCAACGCGGAATTGACTGATTTTGCCGTTTTGCCTCACTATCGGGGACAAAAACTGGCCGTTAAACTGCTGATGGAAATGGAACTCTATATGCAAAAAAAGAAAATTCGAACGCTTTATACCATCGCTCGGGCACTCTCGCCCAGCATGAACTGCAGTTTTAGTAAAAGGGGCTATACCTATAGCGGTACGCTTTTTAATAACACTCAGATTGCCGGTTCCATCGAATCGATGAATGTCTGGTATAAAAATTTATCAATCATTCGTTAAATAGTATTACTATTTATATAAATACTAGGAGGATTAAAATGAAGAAAAGAAAAATGTCCGTGCTTTTTATAAGCATCCTGTTAATTGCGCTATTGAGCGGCTGTGCAAGCAGCACTACTTCCCAGAGCACATATGAGCGAATTGTTTCCGAAGGTGAAATGACTTTTGCCATGACCGGTGCCTATCCACCCTTTAATTACATTGATGAAAATGGTGAGCTGGCCGGTTTTGATATCGACATCGCCAATGCGCTAGCTGCGGAAATGGGCGTCACCGCAGTCCCCATTACAACCGATTGGGATGGCATAATCGGAGGCTTAACCGGTAATCGTTTTGATATGATTATTGGTAGTATGGCGATTACTGAAGAACGTCTGGAACAGGTCAATTTTACCAACCCGTACTACTATGATGGTGCCCAGTTCTTTGCCCAATCCACTACCGGACTAACTAGCATCGAATCACTCACTGACGGCCGGGTCGGGGTGGTAACTGGCACAACTTTCCAGGAATACTTATCCAACCTCGACAATATTTCTGAAATTGTCCAATTTCAAAGTGATGTTGATAACTTCAAGGCGGTTGAACAGGGTCGAACCGATGGTCTTGTCACCAGTAAAGCTGTTGGTGCAAGAGCACCCATCGATTATGGTGTTGACCTAGTTCCGGTTGGCAACCTTTTGTATTCCGAAGAAATCGGAATTGCAATCCGCAAAGAGGATACAGCGCTTTTAGAATCCGTTAACAATGCCCTGAATACAATTGTCGAAAACGGTAGCTATGACGCTATCAGTCAGAAATGGTTTGGCACAAATATGCTGGAAAAATAATCTCAGTCTTAACGGGATACCACAATTTATCAGAGGGTATCCCCTTTTGACCTTTAATTGATTATCCATATGTTGTTAACAAAGGGATCACAATTAAGTTATTTTCCCTTTCATAAAGGAGTTATTGATGGAATTTTTAAAGCAATTGGCCGCTTCAGCAGCCGCCTTTTTCTCGACCGTTATAGAATTTGCACCAAAGTTTTTACCCGGGGTTCAGCTGACCCTAGAATTAGCCTTTTTTTCAATTTTATTTGGCATGATCATCGGTCTTTTCGTTACCATGATGAAATTGAGTCGCTTCAAGTTTTTAAGAAAATGTATGAATATTTACATTGCTATCATTCGCGGAACCCCTCTATTGCTGCAATTATATTTTATTTTTTACGGTTTACCCAGCATAGGACTAATGATTAACAGTTTTCCTTCTGCCGTGATCGGTTTAGCCTTACATAATGGCGCATACATCAGTGAAATTTTTCGTGGTGCTATCGAATCTATTGATTATGGCCAGGGTGAAGCAGCCCGTTCTTTGGGCATGACTAAATGGCAAGCCACAAGACGTGTGATTCTCCCTCAGGCTTTTAAAAGGTCTGTTCCAGCCCTCGGTAATCAGTTTATCATCGCCGTTAAAGACTCATCTCTGGCCAGTGTGATTACCATTACCGAAACCATGTTACTGGCTCGACAATTTGGAGCCGCAACCTTTAATGTTTTCCCGATTTATTTCACTGCCGGGGTCTATTATCTCATCATCACCATGGGATTAACAAAAATCCTGGCGAGGATTGAACTAAACTTAAAAATTAATGAAAGGTAAATCAATGATAAAAATAAAAAATCTTCATAAATATTTTGGCGAACTAGAAGTGCTCAAGGGCATTAATCTGGAAATTGAAGAAAGTGAAGTCGTCTGCCTGATCGGATCTAGTGGGTCCGGCAAAAGCACCCTCCTGCGTTGCATCAATTTTCTGGAAACAAAAACCGAAGGCGAAATATTTATTGACGGTGAGAGAGTGACTAAAAAAGAAATTAACCGTATTAGGCAGAAAGTTGGAATGGTTTTTCAGCGTTTTAATCTCTTCCCCCATATGACCGTCCTGCAAAATGTCATTGAAGGCCCTATCACAGTCAAGAAAATGCCCCCAAAGGAAGCAGAAAGAATTGGTCTTGAGTTGCTTGATAAGGTAAACCTCAGTGATAAAGCCAATGAATATCCGGCCATGCTCTCAGGTGGCCAACAACAACGGGTTGCCATTGCCCGCTCCCTGGCTATGGAACCAAAAGTGATTCTCTTTGACGAACCAACTTCCGCCCTTGACCCCGAACTAGTGGGCGAAGTGCTGGGAGTCATGAAAGATTTGGCTAAAGAAGGTCGCACAATGGTGATTGTGACCCACGAAATGGGCTTCGCCCGAGAGGTTGCCGACCGAATTGTGTTCATTCACGAAGGCCTAATTGCCGAAGAGGGCTCCCCGGAAGAAATTTTTGAAACTCCTCAGCATGAGCGTTTAAAAAGCTTTCTTGGTCAGATTATCGGATGATCAGGCGACTGTCACCCTTATTAATGATCTCAACAATTGCCCAAATAAACAGTTTCAAGATATTCGCCGGCAAGCTCTGCTAAATTTTTCATTGTTTGAACATCAGGGGGGTCACACTCCTGCATATAATATTGCGGAAAAAAACGGGTAATATGGTAAGGAATTCTTTTATCCACCGAAGCCAGCCAGCTGGTCAGCGCTTTTATTTCTTCCGGCGAATCATTTGCTCCGGGAATAATCAGGCTTGTCACTTCAACATGAACCGAAGCTTGAAAAAGAGCGATACTTCTTTTAACCGATTCCAGATCGCCGCCGATGCTGCCGTAAAAATTGGGCGTAAAGGCTTTTAAGTCAATGTTGACAGCATCGATAAAGGGAATGACTTCCTCTATTATTTCCGGTTCAAAACAGCCGTTGGTCACCAAGACATTCTTCATGCCCTGCTTTTTTACCTCAGACGCGCAATCCTTAACAAACTCCCAGCCAATCAGCGGTTCGTTGTAAGTATAAGCCACTCCGATATTGCCTGCTTCCTTGAGTCTGAGAGCGTTATCGGCCACATCCTGGGGCGTCATTTTGCGGAAATGCGCTTCTTCCAGTTTAGTCATGGAGATTTCATAATTCTGACAAAAAGGACACCTTAAGTTACAGCCAAAACTGCCAATTGAAAGTATTTTGCTTCCTGGGTGAAATTTTTTAAGTGGTTTTTTTTCGATGGGATCGAGGGCAATCGCTGTTACCATCCCATAGTTGACTGCTATAATGCGTCCTTCAATATTTGCGCGTCCGTTGCAAAAGCCAAATTGTCCATCACCAAGCAGGCAATGCCTAAAGCAGCACCTGCATCTAATCTTTTCCATACTATTACCTCATCTCTGGTTTAAATGTCAAGTTTATGACGTCTAATCCCTGTAAACGAGATATACCCATAAGAGCTTTTATCTATTCATAACACCAGATAGTTTTTTTCTTTCAGCCGTTTTTCTATAGCTGAAAGCACCATCGCATCATCTGCTTCAACGGTGTGATAATGAAAGGCATCGGTCAATTTCATCAAGGGACTGATCTGATCTTTTTTCAGGTCTTCCACGAAATCTGCCACACCATTTTCTGAATCGATATTCAAATCGGCCCGAATCATTCCATACACTTCATGCACCACAAAAACATCAAGAATTTTGCCCCCCGCTGCAACGATTGTCATTAATTCATCCGCTATTTCATCCTGCTGATGCCTGACCTTAAAAACCCGCTGGGGCCGTTTTTTTGCCTGCAGCAGATAACCCCGGTTTGTGGAAATAATCTCATAACCCCTTTTTTTCAGGTCTGAAATATCCGAAACAATGATTTGTCGGCTGACTTTGAAGCTGCTGGCCAGTAAAGATCCGGGAATCGGTTCTTTTGACGCTGTCAGTCTTTTAATTATTTCTTCATTTCTTTGTTCTTTTTTCACCGCACTCCCCTCCTGATCTTATAATAGCTTATTTATGACAGTATGCGCAAATTTTTCATGGAAAAATCAAGGATTTTCGCTGAATGTGTCAGTGCGCCACAGGATACATAATTCACTCCGATTTTTTTAATGGCTTCAAGCCTGTCTGCGGTCACATTTCCCGAACACTCGGTCAAGGCTCGGTTGCCAATTTTTTTAACTGCGGCGGCCATGGTTTCATCATCCATATTATCCAGCATAATGATATCCGCCCCAGCCGCCAACGCTTCGTCAACCATTTCCAGTGTCTCCGTCTCAACTTCGATTTTTCTGACAAAAGAGTTATAGGCGCGTGCCCGTCTGACCGCTTGAGTAATTCCGCCCGCCGCATTAATATGATTGTCCTTGATCATGACACCATCCGATAAATTATAACGATGGTTTTCGCCGCCGCCTACCTTTACCGCATATTTTTCAAAGATTCGCATATTAGGGGTTGTCTTGCGTGTATCTAACAGTTTTGTCTGACTTCCTTCGAGCATTGTTGTCAACTGCCTGGTCAGGCTGGCAATTCCACTCATCCGCTGCAGATAATTCAGGGCGGTTCGTTCTGCAGTCAGTAATACCCGTGAATCCGCTGTGATTGTCGCAATTTTCTGACCGCTTATAATTTTGTCGCCATCGAAAAAATAAATTTGCAGTTCCGCTTTGTCATCCATCAGATGAAAAACCCTGGCAAACACGTCAATCCCCGCCAGAACGCCATCTTCCTTACAGATCAAATCAACGGCGGCTAATTTCCCTTTTTCAACAATGGCATTTGTGGTGACGTCCTCACTGCTGATATCTTCTTGCAAAGCCTGTAAAAGCAGCGGATCGATGTTAAACGCTTCGATGCTTAATGTCATTTAATCGACTCCTTTCAATTTCACTTAAAATCGTCTTCCGATACGTTTCTTTCAGCTTATCCAGATTTAAAAAACTCTGCTGATCAAGATTTTTGACATGGTGGTCAGCACTCTGATAATGAGAAGCGATGTGCCTGGCGGCAATCTTAGAAAAGACCAGGCTTTCCAATAGCGAATTTGAGGCCAGACGATTAGCCCCATGAACGCCATTACAGGAGATTTCACCAACTGCAACCAGTCGTTTCATCGAGGTCTGACTCTTTAAATCCACCTTGATCCCACCCATAAAATAATGCTGCGCCGGGGTCACCGGGATTAATTCTTTGGTCACATCAATCCCTTTATCCAGACAATGGGCGTAAATATTGGGAAAACGCTTTTTAATTATGGAGCCACCCAGATCTTTCATAGACAGCCAGACATGATCCTGGCCATCCTTCTCCATCTCTTCGTAAATCGCCTGCGTCAAGAGATCCCTCGGTAAGAGCTCACTGGCAAAGCGCTGACCTGCTTTATTTAACAGTACCGCACCTTCACCACGAACAGACTCAGAAATCAGAAATCGCCTTCCTGCCTCTTTCGAATACAGGGTTGTGGGATGAATCTGAATATAGGAAATATTTTCCAGCTCAATTTCATGTTTTAAACAAATGGCCAGTGAATCGCCTGTCAAATGCGGATAGTTGGTCGAGTGGGTAAATAAACCGCCAAGACCTCCTGTCGCCAGCACCACATAGTCACCTTCAATTGACAGAACTTCACCATTCTGATTACTGGCAACGACGCCTTGACACTGGTTATTTTCGCAAATCAGATCCACCATCGCTGTGTATTCAAGAATTGTGATATTTTTTTCCTTTTTTACCTGTTGTAGGAGTTTGCTGGTAATTTCTTTACCCGTCAGATCATCATGATATAAAATTCTGGCAGTGGAATGAGCACCTTCTTTCGTATACAGCAGTTTTCCATCTTTTTTCGCAAATTCCACGCCATAGTTTTCAAGATCTCTGATAATCTGGGGCGAATAACAGATCATCTGTTCAACCGCCTTGGGATTGTTCTCGTAATGTCCAGCCCGCATGGTATCTTCAAAAAAGGCCTGATAGTCATCTGGGTTTTTTAGAACACAAATCCCCCCTTGAGCCAAATTCGAATCACTTTCATCCAGACCGGATTTGGAAAGCATTAAAACCTTTTTATTCTTGGGCGCGTTTAGCGCAAAGAATAAACCGGATACGCCAGTACCGACGATTATAATATCCGCTTTCATCTTTCCCTCACTTTTTACTCGGCCAGCTCAAGCATCCGGTCAAGCGCCTTGACCGCCCCGGCTCGAACCTGATCCAATACCTGAACCCCAATTAGCTCGTCTTCAAGAACTGCCTTAATTTTTTCCAGCGTAATTTTTTTCATATCCGGGCAAATCTGTTCTTTTTGAGCCGTTAAAAACTCCTTGTGCGGATTATTCTTTTTAAGCTGTGTCAGAATGCCTTCTTCCGTTAGAACAATAAAAGAGTTTTTATCAGACTTGGTTGCATAGTCAATAATACCACCAGTAGAGCCAATATAATCAGCCATGGAAAGCACTGCCATCGGCGCTTCAGGATGCACCAGCACTTTAGCCAAGGGTGCTTTTTCTTTGGCTTTTTTTACGCTGTCCACGGAAAAGGCCTGATGGACATGACAATAACCATCGTTTAAAATAAAGTTTTTCTGAGGAATCTGACTAGCCAGATAAGCACCAAGGTTTTGATCCGGAATAAAATAAATATTTTTTTGCGGCAGATTTCCAATAATCTTGAGTGCATTTGATGATGTGACACAGACATCCACATCCTCTTTAATCTCACTTGTCGAATTGATATAACAAACAACAGCCAGATCATCATAGGCATCTCTAGCCGCCTTAATTTTCTCTTTTGTAGCCATATGAGCCATTGGACAGTCCGCCGTCAGATCCGGCAGCAGTACTGTTTTTTGAGGGCTTAGTATTTTAGCACTTTCAGCCATAAAAGTAACCCCGCAAAATACAATGGTCTGCTGGGGCAGCTCTTTCGCCAACCGACTTAAATAATATGAATCGCCCACATAATCAGAAATATTTTGAATGCTCTCAGGCGTATAAAAATGCGAAAGAATCACTGCATCTCTTTCTTTTTTTAAGGCCTCAATTTCCTCAACTAGATTTTTCAATTGTACCCTCCTGATTAAAACGCTTGCTACAATGCATCTTTTTTCAAGCGTAGCAACGTTTATTCTTTCAGAAAAGTATACCACCAAACTTTACACTTGACAACTCGTCTGTAAAGTTTGGTGGTTTTCTTAAGCTTACTGCTGATATCTTTTCATAATATGATTCGCTTTTCCCATTTGCCAACCCGCAAAAAAAGAAATCTCATTCTGCAATTCAAAATCTGGGTCAGGCAAAGCTTTTAAAAAGTCGTGATTGACATAGGCATCATGTACCATCCCTAAGTCATCCTGAATAGTTTCAAAAGTCTTTAGTTTTTTTGCGTCTTTGTCACTCAGCATAAATGACACCGATTCCAGCACATATCGTATTTTTTTACAGCGAATCCGCACCTCATGGATACTGGCCGGATCAGAAACTGTCATCGTATTAACCGCTTTTTGAGTTTTTCTAATCCATCGCTTAATTTCTCTCAGAATATAGTTTTTCGTTTTAATCGATACTTGCGAATCTGTCAATTCTTCTTTCTTTATCTGATCAATTATTTCTTGTATTTCGGCAATCGCAATATCTTTTGACAATACCTGTGAAAGTTTAAATCGGCTGGCCAACTTTTTTTCACACAGTATTTTTTTAAGCTCCGGTAATTCCTGATCCTGACTAAACGCCTCTATCAGTTCAATTTCTTCCAGAAAAACATCGGCTTCCCGGGAATCACCAAACAGGTTGGCCAGGTTTTTTAGCTTCGTCTGAATCAATTCATAATTTAGTGGCACAATTAAGGGTTTGAAAAAACTTAATACTCCCCGCAGCTTTCTGATCTTGACCCGTACCTGGTGAACCGTTTCAACATCATTGGGATTATTAAAATAATCGTTTAACGCCTCTTCTATTCCTGTACAGCGTTCAAGAACTATTTGATTAATGATTATCTGCACCGGGATTTTATTGAGATTCTTTTTACCTTTTGTGCTCTTCTTCTTTTTCATCTCGATCACCCTTTCTATCATTTATTATAACCCCTGTTGCTAGGGATATTCAAAAAATAAAAAAAGACAAGCACCAAAGATAACACTGCTTGTCTTTATTGAACTGTTAAATATGATCAAAGCAATTGATCCGCTTGCCTATTCTTCCATAAAAAAGAGTGACTCAGCCGGCAAGCGAATGAAAAAATCATTTCCCAAAATTCTTTTTCTTTCTTCGTAGACCATAATCAGATGCAGGTGATAGTCCTTATCTTTTAAAGGGATCCCGTCAATTCTGACAAATACCGATGTCTTAAAGAGCGTTTCGGCTTCGTCTACCATCCATACTTTCAGACAGTTTTCCCCCTCCGGCTGATCAATTACCTTGATCTGATTGGCACGCATTCCCACAAAGCCGGATTCACAACTAACCTTTGCCGCCAGCTTTAAAGTCACACCCCAGTCCACCACAAAGACATGCTGTTCATCTTTTTTCTTTGCTGCTGACACATTTTTACAACCTGTGATTTGTGCTGTTGAAACTGAGCCAGGGCTTTTAAACAGTTCTTTTTTATCCTGAAACGATTCAATCCCACCGTCGGCAACTACGGCAATGTGGTCACAGAGCTGATAAGCCTCTTCCATATTATGGGTAACAAAAAGGGCAATGCCATCAAAGTCTTTTAAAAACAGCTGCATTTCATGAATCATCCGATTTCTGAGATGGACATCCAAAGCTGAAAAGGGTTCGTCCAAAAGCATGATTTCCGGCTTCGATGCAATCGCTCTGGCCAAGGCCACCCGTTGTTGCTGGCCACCGGAAATCTGTCCGGGATAGCGGTCTTTAATCTCTGTCAGATAGTATTTTTCAATCAGATTCATGGCCTGTTCATGTTTTTTTTCTTTTTCTCCATCAATGCCAAAACAGATATTTTCAACCACCGTCATATTAGGAAACAAAGCGTAATTCTGAAACAGAAATCCAACCCGTCGCTTTCTGATCGGCAGATCAATCTTTTGATCCGCGTCATATAAAATATCCTGATCAATCTGAATCCTGCCATTATCCGGTTTAACCAAACCTGCGATGCATTTTAAGAGCATGCTTTTGCCCGAACCTGATGAACCTAAAATTCCAATCAGTTTTTCATCCGTTTTTAATTGCATACTCAAATTAAAATCAGCCAGCTTTTTTTCAATTTTCAAATCTAACATCAGTCACTGGCTCCTTTTCTCAGCTTTTTCTGGTGTGCTTCCCAGTAGTTCATAACAATCAAGACCGTCAAAGAAATCACCATAATAATTGCAACCCAGATTACCGCCACTTCCATATTATTACTTTGGGTGGCAAAGTAGATGGCCAGTGGGATGGTTGTTGTTTTTCCCGGAATATTTCCAGCAACCATCAGGGTCGCACCAAATTCCCCTAGGCATCGCGCAAAGGTTAAAGCTGTGGCCGCGGCTATACCGGGCCGAGCCGCGGGCACAGCGATTTTCCAGAAGACCGTCCATTCGCTCGCACCCAACGTTCTTGCGGCACTCAAAATATTATGATCAATCTGCTCAAAGGCTCCCATTACCGTCCGATACATGAGCGGAAAGGCCACAAAAACCGAAGCGATTACCGCTGCGTACCAGGAAAAAATAATATTAACACCAAAAAGACTCATGAACTGTCCCACTGGACCGTTTTTACCGATCAGAACCAACAGAATAAATCCCGCTACCGTCGGTGGCAGCACCAATGGCAGGGTCAGCACACCGTCAATCACCAGCTTAAAGCGACCATTGTAATTTGTCATCCACCAGGCAATTAGAAGCCCGAGAAAAAAAATTATCAGTGTCGCCGTTAAGGTAACTTTTAATGAAATATAGGCTGGAGTCAAATCAAATCCCACGGGATCACTTCCTTTCCGAAAAATAAAATCGCGGTTCTGTCCGATTTTCAGTCGACAAAACCGCGATCTTTATAATCATAATCTTTTATTCACTCACTGTAAAGCCGTAACCTTCAAAAATCCCTTTCGCTTTATCAGACTGTAAAAACTCGATAAATTCTTTTGAAGCATCGACGTTTTGACTGGTCTTGATCATCGCTACCGGATAGACAATCGGATCATGCGTGCTAGGATCAGCGGTTGCAACCACTTTAACTGAATCAGATGATTCTGCATCAGTCGAATAAACCACACCAGCATCCACATTACCGGTTTCTACCCAGGCCAGAACCTCTTTAACATCTTTACCATAAACAGCCTTTGCTGTTACCTGATCAAGAATCCCCAGACTTGTAAAAACCTGTTTAGCATAACGTCCAGCCGGAACAGAGTCCATCTCGCCAAGTCCAATCGATGTTACGGATGGATCAGTAACTCCTTCAAAAGAATCAAGGGCTAAAGTTGAATCAGATGGTACAATCAGTACCACTTCGTTTTGCAACAGATCAACCCAGGTCGAATCATCCAGTTCGCCTGCGTCTTTTACAGTCGTCATATCTTTTTTGGAT
Source organism: Eubacteriaceae bacterium (assembly GCA_030156895.1). GTDB lineage: Bacteria > Bacillota > Clostridia > Eubacteriales > Eubacteriaceae > Acetobacterium. Next base: position 18,919 of record JASGLP010000040.1, read on the forward strand.
GCCGACATAAAGACGTCAACTTGCGCACCTTCAGTGATCTGCTGAGCTAATGTTCCAGATGAACCAAAATTAAACACCAGCGTTGTATCTGGCGACTTTTCAGCATAAGCTTCCTGAATTTCGCCCATTGCCTCGGTCAGACTGGCTGCCGCTGAAATCGTTAAGGTTACCGGTTCACTTTTCGCTTCGTTTGACTCAGTTGAACATCCAGCTAAACCAAGCGACATGGTGAAAACAAGCAAAACAATTAAAATCTTTTTCATTCTCTTCATTTCCGTCCTCCAAATAAAGTATAACGATATGAATCATACTATTAGACTAGTTTCATTTCGTTTCATTCATTATAAGCGTAGCTTGCGCAATTTGTCAAGTGAAACGTTATTTAAAATTGCAAAACAAAACGAATCATGATATGATATAGAAAACAAACACTAGGAGTATACATATGGAAAATAATCAGGCTTTAACCGCACAGGATGTGGCCAATATTCTGAAAATTGCCAAAAACACCGTTTACGAGCTCATTAAAAGAGGCGAGCTTAATTCATATAAAGTTGGCCGAAAGGTTCGTTTTACCCAGGATGATGTGGAAGAATATATCAGACGTTCAAAAACAATTCAACCACTACCCGAAACCGTCGAGGCGGTTCAGACTGTCCAAAACGATGCTAAAGATTTACCCAGACCGCTTTCAACCACTGGAGACTTTATTATTTGTGGTCAAGATCTGATGCTGGATGTACTCAGCAGCCAGGTTGAACATTTTCAGGGGATCAGAACCCTGCGTTCCTATATCGGCAGCTACAACGCCCTGGTTAATCTATATCAGGGAAACATCCAGGTCGCCACTGCTCATCTCTGGGACAGTGATTCTGACACCTATAACATCCCTTATGTCCGCAGACTCCTACCCGGTATTCCAACCGTCGTTGTTAACCTGGCCTACCGGATGCAGGGCTTGTATGTCAAAAAAGGCAACCCGAAAAAAATTTCCGGCTGGGAAGATTTCGGCCGTGATGACCTGGTTATGATCAACCGGGAAAAAGGCGCTGGTTCCCGCATCCTTTTAGATGAACACCTGCGCCAACTGGAAATTGACGCACAAAAAATTGAAGGTTACAGCCGCGAAAGTCAATCACACTTCGCCGTTGCCAGTATTGTCAGCCGCGGCGGTGCCGATCTGGCTGTCGGCCAGGAAAAAGTTGCTCTGCAGATGAAGAATATCGATTTTATCCCGTTGCAAAAAGAACGCTATGACCTGGTCTTTAAAAAATCGGATCTCAACGCACCTGCCATCAAAGCTATTCTTGAAATTATCCGGTCTGATGAATATAAAATGGAATTTGAAGGGATCGCTGGCTATGACATCTCCGAGATGGGCAATGTCATTGCCGAACTCTAGTTACCAACCAGGCCAGACAATTTCCTGTTCCAAGTCAATTGTCAAGCTCTGGCCGTAGCCGCATTTTTCATTAACCGTTTTTTCCAGTGCCAGACCTTGAATAAACGACCTGATCACCGCCATAACGCCAGCATGGGTAACAATTATGATGGTATCCTGTGTTTCGTTTTTAAGCAGTTCAAACAAGGCCTTATTGACACGATAGGAAAGATCATAATAATTTTCGCCACCGCTGATTTTATAGGCCAGCCGATTATTTCCCCGTTCTTCATAAGCGCGGGGAAATTCTTTTTTGATGTCTTTGATAAATTTACCGTCCCATTTGCCCAGACTCATCTCTTTAAAAGCAGACACTTCGATCAAATCCGGCCTAGTCCCTGTCTGCTTAAAAAAATTCTGGCAAAGTATATCAGCAGTCTCTCCGGCACGCTTTAAGGGGCTGGTGTATATGCGTGTCATCTTTTGCTCGATTAATCGATCAAAGGCTTTTTGAGCATCTTGTCGCCCCTGATCACTCAGTCCAATATCGGTCTGACCCAGAAATATTTTATCCTGATGCTGAATCGGCTGGCCATGACGAATCAGGATAATTTTTTTTCTGGTCACTTGTGGCTGCGGATTTTTCACTTCCTTATAAATAGCCTCCAAGGACTGACCGATTTTCAGCTCCAGATGCGCCTTTAGCTCACCGGCCTTCTCAAATCTTTTTTCGATGGCCTCCAGCGCCTGTGAATCATTACAAAAACGATTCATCACTCTTTCTTTTCGTTTAGCTAAGGTGACAAATTCAGAACCAATAAAGCACTTATCCGCCAGGCAGAGTAAGTCCAACTCCGTTATCGATTCATCATTATCTTCTTTTGTATAAAACATATGATGTTTTGTCAAAGCCGCCAGCTGATCCCAGCCATAACTTTCAAGTATTTCCGCTCCCTTTTGGGCGTGTTTCTCCTGGCTTCTGGCAATATCATGAAGCAATCCGGCCGAATACAACAGCTTCGTGTTCATTTTTTTGATCTGATCGGAGTCGATCCGATTGCGTGAACAAGCTAAGGCAGCCGCCAATTTTGCAACTGCCCGCGAGTGGTCAATCACCTCCTGAGGCGTTTTATTTTGTTTTAAACAAGTTAAACATATTTTTTCATCTGGAACCTGTTTATTTTTATAAATCGCCAGCGCCTGCTGATAATCCTCAGGCTTATCCATATCAAAAACGACACCTTCAAAATGCGTTTGCATTTTGATCATCCGCGTCTGGTGCTTTTCAGTTACCGCTTTCAAACCACCCGGTTGACTATTTTCCAAAATTTCCTGCCGCAGATTCATCGGAAAAAGCGGCGGATGGCCTTTTTTACCTATAAATGTGGGTACAACAAAAGCCCCTGGATTTTTTTCAAAGACTTCAATTACTTCCGTAAACAGTCTTGCCGGAACCAGCGCATAGTCAACTGGCAGAATAAAAAAACCCTTATTGAGAGGATCTATCGTTTGAAGGCCAGTCTTTATCGAAGAAAACATGCCTTCATCATATGCTTCATTATAAACGCTCTTAATCTTTTGATCTTTTATTGTATCCTCAACTTCTTTACTTTTATATCCCGTGACGACCACCGTCTCAGAAAGTCCAGCCAGCTCACCCGCCCGAATCAGGCGGTTGATGGTTTTTTGGCCGCCTATCTCCAACAAAGCCTTTAGCTGACCCATCCGCGACGAATAACCAGCCGCCAAAATAATCAGTGAATAGGGTTTAACTTTCATATGCTGCTTTCACCTGAATAATCTCAGCAGCGATACTGATAGCAATCTCTTCCGGGGTTTCAGCCCCAATCGACAGACCAATAGGGGCATGCACCCGGCTCAAAGCCTCTTCTGTTACCCCTTCTTCACGCAGACGATCAAAGATTGTTTTATTTTTACGTCTGCTGCCAATCATCCCGATATAGGCCGATGTCTGTTGCAGCGCCACTTTTAAGACTTCATAATCCCAGCTGTGGCCTCTGGTGACAATGACCAGATAGGTGTTCTCATCACAGATCAACCCATCAAAAGCCGAATAGAAATCGGGAATGACCTTTACTTCAGTCGCCGTTGGAAAACGCTCACGATTGGCAAATTCCTCCCGGTCATCAATCACAAATGTCTTAAAGCCGATATAGGCCAGCATTTTTTCCACTTCTTTACCCACATGACCGCCACCAAAGATGTAGGTCTTGTTGGGAGACAGCCATTCCTGACCAAAATCTTTGGTGTTTTGAGCCTCAATATATGAAACTCTGACTTTGGCATCACCACCGCACTGCATATCGATTCCCTGCTGATCGGCGGGAGTCAGGGAAAAATCAAAATCCTGGTCTTTTTTATCGGCCATGACCATTTTACAACGCTGCTCTACTTCTGCTTCCAGCTTTCCACCACCGACAGTCCCATAAAAATTCTGATCCTGATCCATGATCATATAGGCACCACGTTTTCTAGGCGTTGATCCCACTGTTTCCAGCACCTGAGCCAGGACAAAATCCTCGCCTTTTTCAATCAGATCTCTACCTACTCTCACTATCTTCTGCATGCTTTTCACCTCGATATAAAATATTGTACGCACAAAAAGGAATTAATGTTTGTTCTTTAGTCGCAATCATTACCCGGCATTTTTTCAGCCGCTCCAAATCCAGATTGCCCTGATCCTGAAAGCCCATGGCCGTAATTGAAAAACTTTCCTGGTGAATTTTATTTAAAATCTCATCCCAGTCATCTTCAACCGGATTTAGCGCTTTATAGGACCACTTTTTTTCGATATAATCTCTGGCTTTTTCAATGTTCGAACCGGAACAGCCACATTTTTTTTGCTTTGTCACCGGTATCAGTCGATTGTCAACTCGCTTAAAATCACCATGAAAGGAACAGCGGGGGTGGCCTGAAGCCAGAGGGATGAAATTATCGACCGCAAACTGCCCATTCGATTGGGCAACCAGTTTTTCAATCAATTCCGGTGTTGTCAGGCGCCTGGCATTTGCAATGTTTCCTGGAAATCGGCCAAAATAGGATACCGGCTGATAGTGAATCCCCCTGACTGCCGGGCTGTTTTCAACGGCAAAATCAAGAATCTCTCTCAAATGACCATCATTAACACCCGGGACAACCGTCACCACCAAAACCACTCCCAGGTCAGCTTTTCGGCATTGGTCAATGGCTCTTTGTTTTTTTGCAAACAGCTTCTGACCACGAATCTTTTGATAAATCGCATCCTCTGTCCCATCGAACTGCAAAAAGACTGATGATAAACCAGCCGCTTTCAGTTTTTTTGCAAGACTCAGATCTTCCCCCATCAAAAGACCATTTGTATTGAGCTGAATATAGGGAAAGCCCTTATCTTTACCCATCCTGATCATTTTTGCCAGATCCTGGTTAAGCGTTGGCTCACCGCCTGACAACTGAATATTGTAAGGACGGCTCCCTGTTCGCGTCAGTAAATTGTCATAAATGCCTTCCAGTTCAGTCAAACCCAGATCCTGGCCCTGTCCCTCTTTACTTGTGGCAAAGCAAAAGGCACAGTGCTGATTACATCGCTCGGTCACTTCAATCAGCACGCAACAGGCTTGTTGTTGGTGATCCTGACAGGTATCACAGTGATGGGGACAGGTACCTTCTCTTACTGCTAGCATTTGATCTGCATTTTCAAGGGTCCATTTATCCCATTGCAGCGCCTGAACATCGCTATTTAGCCAGATCAGCGTTTCAAATTCACCGTGTTCCGGACAGCTTCGAACTAAATAAATTCCATCGCTTTTTAAAATGCGCCTTGCCGGCAAAGTCTTTCGACAAACCGGACAGATACTTGCCGTTTTTTCATTCATTTCTTCTGTCTACAATCCTCTCTTTACGCATCGCCTTCTGATCCACTTGCGCTAAATCGCCTTCATCAATTTTAATCTGGACTTTAAAATCCGTCAACTCGGCAATCTTTTTTTTGAGTGCTGTCATTACTTTTTCCCGGTGGACACTGAGATCAGAAAAAACCAGCTTTAGTGCTAAGGCCGTTTCACTTTCAGTCCCCTCTTCCAGCGCCACTGAAAAATCCAATAGCTGATTTTGGCTAAAAATCAAATCCTCTAGATCTGACAGATTTAAAAAGGTCTGGCCATCTAATTGCACAAGATTTTTTTGGCGACCGCTAATACGGGACAGGGTTTTTAACGTCGTCCCACAAGGACACTGGTCGGGAATAAAACGCCCAAAGTCCCCGGTTCGATAGCGAATCAAGGGCATGGCCTGTCTGCTTAAAGTGGTAAAAACGACTTCCCCCCACTGGCCGTCCGGCACAACAAGACCGCTTTGAGGATCGATTATTTCAAAATAGAGATCGGCCTCTCGCAGATGATATCCGATTTTGGCCGGACAAAAAACGCCACCTCCATAGCCCATCTCGGTACTGCCATAGTGTTCATATACTTGGACACCCCAACTGTCATGAAGGCGTCTGCTGATAGCCGGTGATACATAATCCGTGCTTAAAAGCACAGTCCGTAAATGGCCAGCTGTTTTAATGGCGGTCGCTTCATCCTGCTGAGACACCGCCAAAAGTTGCCGGGGAATCCCCACAATCCCTGTTATTTTTTCTTGGAGAATTAGTTTTGATACCACCTTCGCATCATCTACCACACCGTAAATAAAGGCCTCAGCGCCTAAATTTTCAAGGGCTTGCTTCAAAAGATGACCAATGGAACCAGGAACAGTCCCAGGCAAGAGCACTAAAACGCGATCACCCGCTTGCGTGAAAATACCCATGCCATTTTCAAAGAAATCCACAGTCAGTTGCAAATCTGCTTCTGAAAAAAAGATTCTTTTTGACGCTCCAGTGGTTCCTGATGTCTTTAAAGTGACAATTTTTTTCACGTTTTTGGGACTGATCGCCAAAAAATCCATGGGCGCCATTCTCAAATCCTTTTCTGTCGTAAAGGGAAGCTCTCTCAGTCCAGGCAGGGAAGACAGCCAATTTACCGGGTTGGTGCTGAATTTTTTATGATAGTAGGAACTGGATAAATAAGCTCGATCAAGTGTCTTTTTTAAACAATCCAACTGGTAAGCGTCTAGCTGTTCCCGAGATAAAACAGATACATTCGTTTTTCTGCCGATCCACTGGTCAAGATTTTTCACTTTATTCCCGTTCTCCTGGTTCATAGCCATTTTCTTGCAGCAGTTCAATCATTTTAACATAGCCTTCCTTGATCAGTTGCCCGCATTTTACGGGATATGAAGT
>JASGLP010000099.1 GCA_030156895.1 Eubacteriaceae bacterium
GCTTGGCAAAAATACCCTGGTAGCGCTTCGTGAACCATCACTGGGACCTGTTTTTGGGGTTAAAGGTGGAGCCGCCGGCGGTGGTTATGCTCAAGTGGTTCCCATGGAAGATATCAACCTGCATTTCACTGGTGATTTTCATGCCATTGGCGCCGCCAACAATCTACTGGCAGCCATGCTTGACAATCACATCAAACAGGGCAACGAATTAAAAATCGATCCTAAGAAAATCACCTGGAGACGGTGCGTGGACATGAATGACCGCCAGCTGCGAAATATTGTTGACGGCCTGGGCGGTTCAGGAGACGGCGTTGTGCGTGAGGATGGTTTTGATATTACAGTTGCTTCAGAAGTTATGGCTGCTTTCTGTCTGTCCAGCGACATCAGTGATCTGAAAGAACGTCTGGGTAAAATTATTGTCGGTTACAGTGTAACAGGTGAACCGGTAACAGCCGCTCAGCTTAAAGCAAACGGCGCGATGGCAGCCCTGTTGAAAGATGCGCTGAAACCAAATCTGGTACAGACGCTGGAAGGAACACCGGCCTTTATCCATGGTGGTCCATTTGCTAATATTGCTCACGGCTGTAACTCAGTGATTGCTACCCGGATGGCCATGCATTTTGCCGACTATGTGGTAACTGAAGGTGGTTTCGGTGCGGATCTTGGCGCTGAAAAATTCCTGGATATCAAATGCCGGATGGCAGGTTTAAAACCGGATGCGGTTATTATCGTCGCAACTGTTCGCGCGCTAAAATATAATGGTGGTGTCGCCAAAGCTGATTTAAATAATGAAAATCTGGATGCCCTGAAAAAAGGTCTGCCAAATCTTTTAAAACATGTTGAAAACATTACCCAGGTATTTAAACTGCCGGCAGTGGTAGCAATTAATGAGTTCCCGCTGGATACACAGGCGGAACTGGATTTAGTTAAAGCAGAATGCCAGAAACTGGGTGTTAATGTCGCGATTTCTCAGGTATGGGCAAAAGGCGGAGAAGGTGGTACAGAGCTGGCTAAAGAAGTCATTCGACTGATTGAAGAAAGCGAAGGAACCTTTGAATACTGCTACGAGCTGGATATGACCATTAAAGAAAAAATCGAAGCGATTGCAACCCGAATCTATGGCGCCGATGGTGTTGATTTCACACCGGCAGCAGCCAAGGAAATGGAACGTCTGACCAGTCTGGGTCTTGACAAAGTGCCAATCTGTATGGCTAAAACACAGTATTCCCTGACGGATGACCAGACCAAACTGGGACGACCAACAGGATTCAGAATTACAGTTCGTCAGCTGACAATTTCCGCTGGAGCCGGCTTCATCGTAGCACTGACTGGAGAAATCATGAAAATGCCGGGGCTGCCAAAAGTACCGGCAGCAGAACGCATTGATGTGGATGAAAACGGCGTAATTGCCGGTTTGTTCTAAAAGAACTCAAATAGCCTGGGAAGAGAAGGCCTGGCCTTCTCTTTTAGTTTTATGAAAACGTTGATGAAAGAGGTGTAATGAAAAGATTGCTGTTTGGCAAACCTGTTAAATTGTTGCAAAAAACGTGTATAAGTATAGTTAGTTTGAGAAATAACAAACGAAAAGAGTAAAATATCACATGAAAAAGAAAATATATTGACAGTATAAGTTGATGATGATATGCTTACTCTAGACTGTATATACATGTAAGCAGCGCAGGAAAATCTTGAAATTAATCTCGTTAGTTGACGCCGATCAAAATTTTTAATGATTTGAAACATTAAAAGTAATAACGAGGAGTAAAAATGAGTAATTTTTTAACACCAAAAGAAATAGCGGAAAGCTTTGTAAACGTTGGTAAGAATAAAGCGGCTTTATCAGTTGCGAAAATGCTGATCTTGGGTATTGCTGCTGGAGTCTTTATTGGATTTGGTTCATATGGCTGTACGGTTGCAAATGCTGGAGCCGGAGCTTTGCTTGATGCGACAGTGGCTAAATTTATTGGAGCAGCTGTATTCCCTGTTGGTTTGATGTTTGTGGTATTCTTTGGAGCAGAACTTTTTACCGGTAATAATTTAATGACAATTTCGCTGCTGAAAAAAGAAATTACCATGGGTCAGATGCTAAAAAACTGGGGTATTGTTTATGTAGGTAACTTTATCGGTTCAGTTCTGTTGGCATGGCTGTTTATGCACTCAGGGTTGTATGGAGAAGCAATGGTGGCAAAAGCGGTAGCTATTGCTGAAGCGAAGGTGGCAATCCCTGTGGGTGCAGCAATTATAAGAGCGATATTCTGCAACATCTTTGTCGTTTTAGCAGTTTGGATCGCAGCTGGATCGAAAGATATCATCGGAAAGATCTTTGGAATCTGGTTCCCGATTATGCTGTTTGTTTTCGCTGGTTTTGAACATTGTGTTGCGAATATGTTTTTTATCCCAATGGGATATTTTGTTGGAGCAGATATCACTTGGGGACAAATTTTCATTAATAACTTAATTCCTGTAACAATTGGGAACATTATTGGTGGTGGAATCCTGGTTCCATTCACAGCTTACTTTGCTTGTTTAAGAAAATAAAGCGATTTAAAATAGGCCTCGGCATATTGATAAATAATTATCAATATGCCGAGGCCTGTTTTTTTATGAGTAAAATATTGACTTAAAAATAACGAAGAATACTTAAATCAGGCAAAATAGAGTGTCAAAATATATACAAAATAAATATTGTTTGAGAAATAACAAACAAAAATGAAAAAATATAGATATGAAAAGAAAATATATTGACAATACTGATAAAAAGTGATAATCTTACTCTAAATTGTATATACAAGTAAACAGCAAAGGGCAGTCAGACTATATACACATTTAATTAATGGCGTCATACTAATTGAATTAAACGAAAACGATTAAAGTATCGTTGGTAAAGTGGTAGTAAAATAATTTTGGAATTAATGGAGGAAATAACATGGGTTTTAAATCAGATATTGAGATTGCACAGGAAGCGACACCACAGGATATTCGTGAGATAGCAAAGAAATTAAACTTAACTGAAGATGATCTGGATTTATATGGGAAGTATAAAGCGAAAGTTGATTATAATCTTCTGAAAAAAGAAACTGGCAAGGATGCAAAACTGGTACTCGTTACAGCGATTAATCCTACTCCTGCCGGTGAAGGTAAAACGACGACAACGATTGGTGTTTCAGATGCTCTATCACGTCTAGGGAAAAACACCATGGTAGCGTTGCGTGAGCCATCATTGGGACCTGTTTTTGGTGTTAAGGGCGGTGCAGCCGGCGGTGGTTACTCTCAGGTAGTTCCAATGGAAGATATTAACCTTCATTTCACGGGTGATTTCCATGCGATCGGTGCAGCCAATAACCTTTTAGCTGCAATGCTTGACAATCATATTAAACAGGGCAATGAATTAAATGTGGATCTTAAAAAAATCACTTGGAGACGATGCGTCGATATGAATGACCGTCAACTGCGTAATGTAATCGATGGTCTGGGAGCATCTGGTGATGGCGTGGTTCGACAGGATGGCTTTGATATTACTGTGGCTTCAGAAGTAATGGCAGCTTTCTGTTTGTCGAATGATATTACCGATTTAAAAGAAAGACTTGGTCGTATTATTGTCGCCTATAGTGTTGCTGGAGAGCCGATTACGGCAGCTCAGTTAAAAGCAAATGGCGCTATGGCTGCACTTTTAAAAGATGCGCTTAAGCCAAATCTGGTACAGACACTGGAAGGAACGCCAGCCTTTATTCATGGCGGACCCTTTGCCAATATTGCTCACGGCTGTAATTCACTGATTGCGACTAGAATGGCAATGCATTTTGCTGATTATGTGGTTACAGAAGCTGGATTTGGAGCCGACCTGGGCGCTGAAAAATTCTTGGATATCAAATGCCGAATGGCAGGTTTAAAACCAGACGCTGTTATTATCGTAGCGACTGTTCGTGCCCTTAAATACAATGGTGGCGTAGCAAAAGCGGATCTTAACAATGAAAATCTGGAAGCCCTGAAAAACGGTCTGCCAAATCTTTTAAAACATGTTGAAAATATTACCCAGGTCTTCAAACTGCCAGCAGTAGTTGCGATTAATGAATTCCCTTTTGATTCGCAGGCAGAACTTGATCTGGTAAAAAGTGAATGCCAGAAACTGGGCGTTAATGTCGCCATTTCCCAGGTTTGGGCAAAAGGCGGTGAAGGTGGAGAAGCGCTGGCCAGTGAAGTCATTCGCCTGGTTGAAGGGAACGAAGGCGGATTTGAATTTAGCTATGATCTGGATATGTCAATCCAGGAAAAAATCGAAGCGATCGCTACTCGCATCTATGGTGCTGATGGCGTAGATTTTGCTCCCGCAGCCGCCAAAGAAATGGAACGCTTAACCAGCTTGGGATTTGATAAAGTGCCGATTTGTATGGCTAAAACCCAATACTCATTGACCGATGATCAGAAAAAACTGGGTCGTCCAACAGGTTTCAAAATTACAGTTCGTGAACTGAATATTTCGGCAGGCGCCGGATTTATTGTGGCATTAACTGGAGAAATTATGAAAATGCCTGGACTTCCTAAAGTGCCAGCCGCTGAAAAGATCGATGTATCTGAAAATGGTCTGATTTCAGGATTGTTCTAGAGAAATAGGGCCGAAGAAGGGGAGTGACCTTCCTCGGCCTTTTTCTTATGAGAATGAATGGCAAAGATAAAACAGCAATGGTCGTAAGGTAAAAAGTTATAATTTGTTAAGCTATGAAAATAAAAGCCGAGAACGAAATGCCGCTTAGCTAAGCAGAGCTGAGTTGGATGGCTTTATTTAAATTGTAGCTTATCAGAGTACAAAACCGTCCATTAAACAGTTAAAATATCGAAAATTACGAAATGCAAATTAGTGTCATTTTGAAATGAAATAATAGATGAAAAGTAAATAATTAGGATAGAAAAACCATATAGATTCTTTAAAAGAAACATATTTAGAACTTTGTTATTTAGATAACGAAGATAGAGTAAATTATTGTTCTAAGCGCTCTTAAAACCCGATATTTGAAAACGATTTGATAGAATTTTCAGTAAAAAATTGTCATATATAGTATTTGATTTTTAAAATGAAATCAGATATCATTATTTCAGATGTTAAAAAATTATCAAAGTACTGGAGGAAATGTTATGGGTTTTAAATCGGACATTGAGATTGCGCAGGAAGCGACCCCTCAGGATATCAGAGAGATCGCCAAGAAACTGAATCTGACGGAAGATGATCTGGATCTGTACGGCAAGTATAAGGCTAAAGTGGAT
>JASGLP010000041.1 GCA_030156895.1 Eubacteriaceae bacterium
AAATAATAATGGAAAATTATTAATTAAATAAAGAAATGAGGTGAATTCGATGAAAGAAGGCATTCATCCTAATTATGGAAAATCAGTAGTGAAATGTGCTTGCGGAAATACATTTGAAACTGGATCAGTTAATCCGGAATTAAAAGTGGAAATCTGTTCAGCCTGTCATCCTTTTTTTACTGGAAAACAGAAACTTGTTGATACTGGTGGTCGTGTTGATCGATTTAATAAACGATACGGCAAAAAAAGCGAATCAGCAGAATAATGCAATAAAGAGTCGGTTTATCAACCGGCTTTTTTATTGTTAATTTTAAATGGAGTATGTGATGACGATTGGGGAACTATTAAAAGAAGCGCGGCAGATTCTTTTGGCTGCGGGTATTGAAAATTGCGGCTTCGAAGCCGAACTTTTAGCCGCCCAGACTTTTAACAAAGATCGTGTTTTTTTCTATACCCATGGGGATGAGCCAGTAACAGACAGACAGAAAACGGTTTATCTGACGATGGTTAAAAGACGGGCAGCACATGAACCGGCGGCCTATATTTTAGGCCAGAAAGAATTTATGGGTTTGAATTTTTTTGTCGATGCCAATGTTTTAATTCCCCGTCCGGACACGGAAGCAATGGTGGAAGTGCTGATATCACAGCTCAAAAAGACCGATCATCGGGGGAAAAAAGTATTAGATCTTTGTACCGGCAGCGGTGCCATCGGGATTGCCATAAAATATTTTTGCCCCGAAGTTGAGATGACGCTCAGCGATTATTCCCAAAAAGCTTTGCAGGTTGCAAAAGAAAATGCCGGTGCGTTGATTGATGGTGATGTCAGTTTAATACACTCTGATTTATTCGAACAATTCCCGGACAATGCAATCTTTGATCTGATTGTTTCAAATCCGCCTTACATCCCCAGCAGTGATATTGCTAACCTGGTTCCAGATATTTATCAATATGAGCCGACTATGGCTCTGGATGGTGGCGTGACCGGGCTTGATTTCTATCGGCGGATTGCTGTAGAAGCAAGAAAATTTTTAAATACAGGTGGCTTGCTGGCACTTGAGATTGGTGACCATCAAGAAAATGATGTGATTGAACTGCTTAAGCAAAATGGTTTTTCCGAGATTCGAGAAATTGCGGATTTAACAGGATTGGTGCGGGCAATTACGGCAAAAAAGCTGAATTCTGCATTAAGAAATGTAGATGACGTGTGCGATGATATATGTTAGAATAATGATGTTGAAGAAAATAGGAATAAGCTTACTCATAATGGAGGTAAAATATGGTTTCAGCGGGTGATTTTAAAAAAGGTGTAACCTTTGAAATGGATGGTAATGTGTTTACAATTGTTGAATTTCAACATGTAAAACCGGGAAAAGGTGCAGCTTTTGTACGAACAAAAATTAAAAATGTAATCAGCGGGGCTGTCGTTGAAAAATCTTTCAGTCCAACCGAACGCTATCCAAAAGCTCAAGTGGAAACACGAGAAATGCAGTATCTGTATGAAGATGGTGGTTTGTATTATTTTATGGATGCCGAAACCTATGAGCAGATTCCACTGAATTACGGGCAGGTGGAAGAAGCCATGAAATATTTAAAGGAAAATGATAATGCGACTGTTAAATCATTAAAAGGTGTGGCTTTCTCCGTTTCAGCGCCTAATTTTGTTGAGTTGGAAGTAACTCAGACTGATCCGGGCTTTAAAGGGGATACCGCAACTGGTGCCAATAAACCGGCGACTGTTGAAACAGGAGCGACGATCAATGTACCTTTATTCGTTGAAACTGGTGATGTAATACGAATTGATACGCGTACTGGCGAGTACATGGAAAGGGTCTAAAATGAAATTTATTAACGAAAAAGTAGCTTACACAAAAGGTTTGATGGATGGTCTAAATATTGATGAAACCACGAATGAAGGCCGAATTCTTTTTCAGGTAATGGATATTCTTGAAGATGTTGTGGATGCTCTTGATGGTTTGACAGAAGCTCAGGAAGATCTGGAGACCTACGTTGAAATGGTTGATGATGATCTTTCAGATCTTGAAGAGTTCATTCTTGATGAAGACTTTTTAGATGACGACGATGAAGATTTAGATGATGATTATTATGAAGTGATTTGTCCGGAATGTGGCAATGTATTCATTACTGATTTTGAATCCTTTGAAGATGATTCGGTTGTTTGTCCAGAATGCGGTGAGCCTTTTATTCTGGATGAAACAGTATCGTCCTGCTGTGGAGAAGATGGTTGTGATTGCCATCAGGAAGTCTAATTACGGTGTCTGCAATGAAGAACAATCCGGCTTTTGATGTAACAGATGAAATGATCAGCTCCATCGTCAGTCTTTCAGCGACTGGAGTCAGCGGGGTTGAACGGATTTCTTTACGCATCACAGACGAAATAAAGGACAAGCTGTCGATCAATAATTCTTTAAAGGGAGTAAAGATCAGCCGTGAAAATGAGAACCTTGACATTTGGGTTTATCTGATCACAGAACCCGGTGTGGAGATTGTTAAAGTTTCTAAAGAAGTTCAGAAAAAGGTTAAACAGGCTGTCGAATCCATGGCCGGGATTGCGGTAAGAGCCGTAAATGTACGGATAGAAGGATCAGGTATGTAAAGATCACTTCAATTTAGAAGGACACCAGCCGGTGTCCTTCCAATTGAAGACGAAGTATATTTTAGCACCTGAGCACCGACAATTGGCTTTTCGGTTGGCTGCATCGGGGCGAACAGTTGCGAGAAAATGCTTTTAATTTGCACTTTCAAATTGGGCAACTGTACGAAGCCGCAGCAGCCTACGAAATCCAATTGGTCGGTGCGGGGTTTGTCTACACACAGGAAGGAGATCAGCTGGTCTCCTTCATTTTAAAGGAGAAGAAATGAGCCGAAAGAAAGAACGGGAGTATGCTTTTAAGGGTATTTTCCAATTGGATTTTCATCCAGAATCCCAGGACTTTTCAGAAAGTGTGGATTCGTTTCTTGAAAATGAAGAAATGAGTCTGGATTATGGGAAAAATGTGATTGAAACCACTAAATCTCATTTACAAGAGATCGATGGAATTCTGGATGAGTATCTAAAGGAATCCTGGCAGTTAGACCGCATCCCAAAAATTGAAAAATCGATCTTGCGTATGGCAATCTGTGAGCTGGTCTATATGGAAGAAAAAGTCCCGTATCAGATCATCATTAATGAAGCCATTGAACTGACTAAAAAATACGGTGACGAAAATGGGAAGAAATATGTGAACGGGATTTTAAATAAACTTGCAAAGGATGGTCGATATGTGTGCCCTGAGTCTAGGGATTGATACCAGTAATTATACCACTTCAGTGGCACTGGTTGATGATTCGCTAAAACTGCTTTATCAGAAGGGGATCCTTTTGACGGTCAAACCGGGAGAAAGAGGTTTGCGTCAGTCGGATGCTCTTTTTCAGCATGTGGGAAACCTGCCCAAGGTTTTGGCGGCGATTAATCTGCATGATGAAATTGAAGTGATATGTTGTTCTAAAAGTCCGCGGCCGCTTGCGGATTCTTATATGCCAGTTTTTAAAGCTGGCGAAAGCCTGGCTGAAAGTCTGGCATTTCTTTTAAAGAAACCGCTTTTAAAAACCAGTCATCAGGAAAACCATATTCGAGCGGCTATTTATGGCAGCGGCGAGATGCTTAAGGATGAGGCTTTTATTGCTGTTCATTTTTCGGGCGGTACTTCGGAAGTTTTATGGGTAGAAAAGAGAGAGTCGGGTTATAATTGTCAGATACTTTCGCAAAGTCTTGATTTAAACGCCGGTCAGTTGATTGATCGAATTGGTGTTCAGATGGGATTAGCTTTTCCCGCTGGCAGAGAACTGGAAAAGTTGGCCACAACAGCTGAAAGCAGCAGTCAAAAGATCTTTTCGATGTCCGTGATTGATGGCGGTTTTCATTTTTCTGGTCAGGAAAACCAGGCGAAATTAGCTTTGCAAAAGGGAATTCCTCAAAGTGTGATCGCTCGCCAGCTTTTTGAAAATATCGCGACGACTCTGGTTAAAGTAATCGAACGGCATAAGCCGGGAAAAAAGGCTGCAGCCGTTCTTTTTTCCGGTGGCGTGATGTCTAACGAAATCATTAAAAAGCAAATTGAAGTTGCACTTAAGGGACTTAATCTTTATTTTGCGCCAGGTGATTTTTCCCGTGATAATGCGATCGGAAATGCATTACTGGGAATGGAGGAAATTCTACATCAGTAAATGGCTGGAAAGGAGTTCTTTTGAATTCAAAAGTATTAAGTGTATCAGATGTTAATCAATATATTAAGACTTTGCTCGAAAGCAACAGCCTGCTGAAAAATCTTCTAATTCAGGGAGAGCTTTCCAATGTACGAAAATCGGCAGCTGGTCATTTGTATTTTTCCTTGAAAGACAGTCAAAGCAAACTGGATTGTGTGATGTTTCGCAATACAGTCAAGGATCTGAAGTTTTTGCCCAAGGAAGGTCAAGAGGTGACCGTCAGGGGGGCAATCGGAATTTATCTGCCCAGCGGCCAATATCAGATGACCGTTAGAAGCATGGAACCAAGAGGTAAAGGCGACTTGTATCAGGCCTTTTTGATGCTTAAAGATGAGCTGAAGGAGAAAGGTTACTTTGATCAGGAACACAAAAAAGTACTTCCGGCCATTATCGGTCGGGTTGGAGTGGTTACGTCTCCCACTGGGGCCGCGCTTCAGGATATGATCACAATTATTAAACGGCGCAACCCCTTAATGGACATCCTGGTTTACCCCAGTCTGGTTCAGGGCCCGGAAGCTTATAGGAGTCTGATTGATGGGATAAAAGCTTTTAATGCGGCTGGAAATGTTGATGTGATCGTTTTAGCCAGAGGCGGCGGATCGATTGAGGATTTATGGGCGTTTAATGATGAAAGATTAGCCCGAGCTATTTTTGAGTCAGACCTGCCAATTATAGCGGCAGTAGGCCATGAAATCGACTATACGATTGCTGATTTTGTAGCTGATTTACGGGCACCAACGCCATCCGGCGCAGCTGAACTGGTGGCAGAAGATCAGCATCTTTTGATTCAGCGGGTGAATGATTTAAAAATAAAGATGCAAAACAGCCTGGTCAGGAAATTAAGGGTGCAGACAGAAAGACTTTCAGAAATCGAAAAACGAATTCACCGTTACCAGCCGATTAACCGAATTCAGGAAGAACGTTTGAAAATTGATGTGATGGAAAGATCGATGAAAATGGCAGTCAATCGTAATCTGTCGCAAGAGAGACGATTGCTTGACCAGTTGTGCCTACGCATACAGGCGATGAATCCGGAAAAGCTTTTGAAAAAAGGATATGTCTTACTGGAAGATGAGAATAATCGATTGATTACATCGGTGAAAAATATAAAAATTGGACAAGCGCTTAAAGTGAGATTAAGCGATGGTCAGGCATATACAAGAGTTACGGAGGTTGAAGAGAAAAGTAATGGCAGTCAAAAAAATTAAAACAAAAATGAACCGTTTAGAAGTGATTGCCGAATCACTGGAGTCGGAAGAGCTGGAAATTGAAAGTGCCATGAAATTATATGAGGAAGGCATGCAGATGATCAAAGCTTTAAACGCGGACTTTGACAAACTGGAAGGCCGGTTGCTTTTAATGACTGACCAGGGTGAGGCAGACTTTGAGGAGAATGGCGATGATATTTAAAGAAGCTTTAAAAAAACGGGAGCTGGAAATTAATGCCCAGCTTGAAAGTGCCTTTGACCGAAGACTGGATGCGCCGGATATTATCATTGAAGCGATGAAGTACAGCCTTTTTGCTGGTGGCAAACGACTGCGACCGATTCTGATGCTGGAGACCTGTCGCTGTCTGGAAGGTGATGAAACAATCATTTGGCCTTTGGCGCTGGGGATTGAGATGATTCACACCTATTCACTGATCCATGATGATTTGCCAGACATGGACGATGATGATTATCGGCGGGGTAAACTAACCAATCATAAGGTTTATGGTCCGGCAACGGCTATCCTGGCTGGTGATGCATTACTCAATTACGCGGTGGAAACCATGCTGAAGGGTAGTAAAAATTTGTCAGGAGATGAGCTCAGCCGCTATATACAAGCGGTTCGTGTTATTATGGGAGCGTCAGGCATCTTGGGAATGATTGGCGGTCAGGTGGCAGATCTGCAAAGTGAAAACAAAGTGATCGGGATCGACGAGCTGGACTATATTCATCTGCATAAAACCGCAGCGCTTTTAGAGGCTAGCGTTCAGGCTGCTTGTATCATTGCCCAAGCTCAACCGGCAACTCAGGGGCGTTTGATCAGTTATAGTCATCGCGTTGGTCTGGCTTTCCAGATTGTGGATGACATTCTGGATGTTGAAGGGGATGAAGAGACTCTTGGCAAACCGGTTGGCAGTGATGAAAAGAATCACAAATCCACCTTTGTCAGTCTTTATGGACTGGAAGCGTCAAGGGTGAAAGTCTCGGAGCTGGAAAAAGAGGCAGTTGAGATGTTGCAGCCGATTGGTAGCCGAACAGTTTTCTTACAGGAACTGGCGCACTATATCTGCAGTCGCAATCAGTAGCTGAGTGTTGAATAACGGTGACGATTAGGCGTTCTCAAATGGAACCCCTATTTGAGCTTTTTATGTCGGTGAAAAATAGAAGTTAGGAATAAAATAGTGAAAGAACGTTTAGATAAATTACTGGTTATCGGCGGTTATTTTGATACCAGAGAGAAAGCGAAAAAAGCGATTATGGCTGGAACTGTTTTTGTTAACGGCCAGTTAAAAGATAAAGCCGGCGATCTGGTTGACGAAAAGGCTCAGATTCATATTAAGGGCGCTGAGTTTCCCTATGTGAGTCGGGGGGGATTAAAACTGGAAAAAGGACTGGCGGTTTTCAAGATGCCTGTTGAGGGCAAGACTTTTATCGATGTTGGAGCTTCGACCGGTGGCTTTACAGATTGTCTATTGATGAATGGCGCAAAAAAAGTTTATGCGATAGATGTGGGATATGGACAGCTTGACTGGAAGCTTCGAAATGATTCCCGGGTTATTTCCATGGAACGAACAAATTTCAGACATCTGACTGAAGATGATTTTGCGGAAAAAGCCGACGGAACTGTGATGGATGTTTCCTTTATTTCGATTATCAAACTTTTACCGGCCTTGAAACTAGCCATGAAAGCGGATGGTTTGGGCATCTGGCTGATTAAACCACAATTTGAAGCTGGTCGTGAAAAGGTTGGCAAAAAAGGTGTGATTCGGGACAAGAAAATTCATCGTGAAGTAATCAGTCAGGTGCTTACTGCTATTTTAGATGCTGGACTGACCGTCTTAGATCTGGATTTCTCGCCGATTCATGGGGCCAAAGGAAATATCGAATTTCTGGTATATATAAAAAACGCCCAAGATCATCACACGACGGAATGGTCTGAAAAAATTTTGCAGGTTGTGGAAGCTGCGCATGCTGATCAGGGGGCAACGAAAAATTCTTAAAGTAGAAGGGGCAAAATGGCAGAAAAGATCAATCAAGTGGGAATCTATTTAAATCTACAAAAGCCGGAGAGCAAAGAACTGGCTAAAAATTGTATTGAAACGCTTCAGTCACTGGGCTTTTCAGTTTGCCTTCTTGAAGGTCAGCTGATATGTGACGATCAGCAGGCGCTTATTTACAGCAAAGAATTATTTTTTAAAAAGCCAGACTGTATTCTGGTGTTAGGCGGCGATGGGACACTATTATATGTTGCCCGACAAACTTGCTTCAATCGCATTCCAATATTTGGCTTTAATTTGGGGAAATTAGGATTTTTGACAGAAAGGGAAGCAAGTTCTTATAAAGATGCGTTAAATCAGTTAAATAATGGGAATTACTATATAGAAGAAAGAATGATGCTGGGGTGTATGGTGCGAAAAAAAGGTGTAACTTCCAAGACTTATGTAGCTTTGAATGATGTTCTGGTTAAAAGTCGGGGATTTCGGATGATGGATATTCAAGCATATGCCAGTGGTTCAAGAATAGACAGTTTTCGGGCGGATGGTCTGATTATAGCGACACCAACCGGATCAACGGGCTATTCTCTGGCGGCTGGAGGACCGGTTGTGTCTCCTCGGGCCAGAGTAATGGTTTTAAATCCTATTTGTCCCCATCGCTTGCATGATCGCTCTTATGTGCTTTCAGAAGATGAAGAAATCACACTGAAATTTGGAAATCGGGAAAAAGATATTATGTTAACCTTTGATGGTCAGACGACACTTTCGCTGACGCCAGAGGACGAGGTGGAAGTCTTTAAATCGGTTTATTCGACTAAACTGATCCGCCTGAACCCGATTTCTAATTTTGACCGTTTACGCATTAAACTCTGCAGTGAAAATTAATGATAATCAGGAGGAATAAAATGAAGGTTGCAAGACAATTGAAAATTATTGAGATTATAGAAAATAATTTCATCGAAACTCAGGAAGAGCTGGCGCAAGCGCTCAAAGATTCGGGATTTACCGTAACGCAGGCAACAATTTCCCGAGATATTAAAGAATTGAAACTGATCAAGGTCATGAACTACGAGGGTAAGCAGCATTACGCGCCTCTAAAAGACATTGGTTCAATTTATAATGAACGGGTCAGCGCCGTTTTTCGCGAATCTGTTTTAACCATCGATTTTGTTGATAATATGATTGTCATCAGAACTCTGCCAGCTATGGCCCAGGCGGCAGCGCTGGCCATTGATTCTATGGACTGGAGCGAAGTGGTGGGAACCATCGCCGGGGATGATACGATTTTTGTTTTGGTTAGAAACCGCGATCTGATTGAAGAAATTGTCGGGAAATTCAAAAAACTGATGAAGTAGGAGATCTGAATGCTGAGAAATCTTGTCGTTAAAGACTATACCTTAATTGACCATCTATCCATTGATTTTGACAAAGGGTTAAATGTCATTACTGGCGAAACCGGGGCCGGAAAGTCAATTGTTATTGATGCCCTGACCCTGGTTCTTGGCAATCGTGGCAGTAAAGGAAATATCAGAAACGGCAAAAACAAGATTGTGGTTCAGGGTCTGTTTGAAATCGCTGAACGTCCCCGTCTTGTAAATCTCTGCGAAGAATTTGGTATTCCTGTTGAGGATGGGCAGTTGATTTTGACACGGGAAGTGGATTTGCGCGGCCGTAATATCTGTCGCGCGAATGGGATGATGATCACCGTGACCCAACTTAAAGCATTAGGAGATGAACTGATTGATATTCACGGCCAGCATGAACATCAGTCTTTATTTAAAAAAGAAAATCACCGTAGTCTCTTAGACGCTTTCGGCGGGCAGGAAAGTGCAAAACTGCTTGATGTGGTTGCTGATTTAGCCGGCCAGTTAAGAAATTTGAAAAATCAGATAAAAGCACTGGAAATCAATGAGCGTGAACTTAACCGAGAAAAAGAAACACTTGCCTTTGAAGTTCAGGAAATTAAAGCGGCTCATCTTGCCCTTGGGGAAGACGAGCGGTTAGAGGAAGAAAAGGCGATTCTGACGAATCAGGAAAGCCTTTTTGAGAATGCCAGCCAGGCTTATCAGATTCTGCAGGGCCATGAAAAACAATCGATTCTTTCCCAATTGGGAATGCTTCAGGGATGTATTCAGGAAATTGCTCAAATTGATAAACGCTTTGAAAAAGACAGTGGCATGATTGATGGTTTTTTTAGCGAATTGGAATCACTCTCATTTAGCTTAAGGAATTATCTGGATGAGTTGGAGTATAATAAAAACGATCTTGATCAAATAGAAGAACGGTTAGCGACAATTGAAACATTAAAGCGCAAATACGGCTTTGATATCGAAGAAATTTTTGCCTATCTTTCAGCAATATCAGAACGTTTAAAAAATCTAGGTAATCGCGATGAAAATCTTAAAAATTATCAGGATCAGATGCGCGTACTGATTAAAAAATATGATGAGATTGGTCAAAAGCTTTATAACAAAAGAAGTAGTGATGCCAGTGTTCTGAAAAAAGCACTGGAAAAAGAACTGGCCGATTTGGCGATGGAGCAGGCTCAGGTCGAAATACAGATTGAGCACGATAAAAGACGGCTATCGCCTCGGGGTCAGGATCAGGTCGAGATTCTGATTTCTGTTAATCCCGGAATCGCTCCTAAAGCACTGGGTAAAGTGGCCTCAGGTGGTGAGATCTCCCGGATTATGTTAAGTCTTAAAAGCATTTTTGGCCGTCTGGATGGTATCGAAACGATGGTTTTTGATGAGATCGACACCGGAATTAGTGGTCGAACGGCACAGATTGTAGCCGAAAAAATTCAACATCTTTCATCGGTGAGTTTGGGACGTCAGATTATTTGTATAACACACCTGCCCCAGATAGCTGCTATGGCGGATGCGCATTTTCGTGTTGAAAAAACGCGTGCTGATGATCAGGTCGAAGTTTCCTTTGTAGCACTAAACGATTCTGGTAAAAAAGAGGAGCTGGCCAGAATGCTGGGCGGCGCTGAGGTCACCAAAAAAACCATGGAGCACGCCGCGGAAATGCTGGAACTCAGTCATAAACTAAAACTTGAGCAAAAAAGTAAAGAGGACAAAATATTGCATTAACATTTTATTGGTTCAAGGTTAGAATAAAGATTGTTAAATATTTAATTATGCGAGGAGAAAACTATTGGAAAGAAAAGTGCCCATCGGGCTATCTAACAAACACATTCATGTATCACAGGCAGATCTGGAAGCATTATTTGGCAAAGGTTATGAACTGACACCAATGAAAGACCTGTCTCAGCCGGGACAATACGCTTCTGAAGAAAAATTGGATATTGTCGGACCTAAGAGCACCATTAAAGGCGTTCGTATTCTGGGACCAGTTCGTCCAGAAACACAGGTTGAATTGTCAATCGGTGATGGTTTCTCTTTGGGTATCAAAGCACCACTGAGAAACTCCGGTGATACTGCCGGTTCTCCAGGTCTTAAACTGGTTGGCCCAGCTGGCGAAGTGGAGATTGATCATGGTGCCATTGTTGCAGCCCGACATATTCACATGAGTCCTGAAGAAGGCGAGGCATTTGGCTTAAAAGATAAAGATGTTGTATCAGTTAAACTGGACGGTCCACGAGGCTTGATTTTTGATAACGTGCTGGTACGGGTAAATCCTGACTTCCGTCTTGATATGCATCTGGATGTTGAAGAAGGCAATGCAGCAGGGGCTAAAAACGGCCAAATGGCGACTATTCTTTAATAATGATGAATGCACTTGATCCCATAGCTTTTACATTATTCGGTCTGGAAATTCGCTGGTATGGCATTTTTATTGCAACCGCATTGGTTCTGGCAATGTTAATTGCCATCAAAAGAGCTCCCAGACTGGGACTGACAGCGGATCATGTGCTTGATTTTTTTCTGTTCATGATACCGGCCATTATCGTTGGCGCGCGGCTCTACTATGTAATTTTTACATTTGAAGATTACCTTGATAATCCGCTGGAAATATTTGCTGTCCGACATGGCGGTCTGGCGATTCACGGTGGGATCATTGCCGGCGTAATTGTGGCTCTGATTTTATGTCGGGTTAAAAAAATCTCCTTTTTTACACTGGCCGATGTGGTGATCCCCGGTTTGCCACTGGGTCAGGCAATTGGCCGCTGGGGGAATTTTTTTAATCAGGAGGCTTACGGTTCGCAAACTGATTTACCTTGGGCTATCACCGTAAATGATCCGGTTTATGGACTGATTTCGGTTCACCCGACCTTTCTTTATGAATCAATCTGGAATCTAGCTTTATTCGCTTTTCTGTTTTTCTATGAAAAACGTTTTAAGAAAAAAGATGGCGAGCTTTTGTTCGTTTACATGATTGGCTATTCAATTGGTCGCTTTTTCATCGAAGGTTTAAGAACCGACAGCCTGATGTTTTTTGGTCTGCGGATTGCTCAGATCATCAGCCTGGCAGCGATTATTGCCGGAATCATTGGCCTTTACTGGCTTAGAAAACAGGAGAAAATAAAACTGTAGTTTAAAAAGACATCATCTGATAGGATTCAGTTGCCCTGAATACTGCCGGATGATGTCTTTTATATTGAAAAAAAAGTGCGAACTATCATGAGCTTATTTATTAATCAAAGCAAAAACACAAGTGAAAAGTGATCAAATCCTGAAAGTTAAATTTATTAAAGTATAATAGCCTTGACTTCCTTGCTGTTTAATGTGGTATGAGTGAAGCGACAAATAATTATAGCAACAGAAAATATTTTTTAAGGTATAATAGAAGTAGGGTCAATTCCTTTTGGGAAGCGGTCGTGACATAAAAAGGAGTTGAAGCGCTGTGAAACAGATTATCAATACTTATTTAAGCCCCCATTATAAAAGAATGAGCGTGGGGATTTTTTTCAAATTTACCGGATCACTGATGGATTTGCTGATTCCTTATATTCTGGCGCATATTATCGATCAGGTCATTCCTTTAAAAGATCAGTCCCTTATTTTTATTTGGGGCAGTTTGATGATTTTAGTCTCAGCGTTTGGTTTTATCTTTAATATCATTGCCAATCGGTTAGCTGCCATGGTCGGACGAGATACGACTAAAGGCTTGAGACATGATCTTTTTAAAAAAATATTAGCGCTGTCCAGTCAGCAAGTGGATGAGCTTACTCGGGCATCAATTATTTCTAGATTGACCAGTGATACCTACAATATTCACATCATGATTACCCGTGTTCAGCGCCTGGGAATTCGAGCGCCGATGATGATATTTGGCGGAATTATCATCACCATGATGATGGATCCGGTGCTGGCCGCGATCTTAGTGGCGACGATGCCGATTATGCTTTTTTTTATGGTGCGAATCACCAGAAAAAGCATCCCCCTTTTTTCAAAGCTGCAAAAGACTTCCGATCATTTTGTAAGAATTGTCAGAGAAGATATTTCGGGTATTCGTGTCATTAAAGCCTTATCAAAAACCCAGCATGAAAAGCTGCGCTTTGATGAAATAAATAAAAGTATCTATAATCAGGAAAAAAAGGCCAGACGGAATATTGCCGCCCTCAAACCGCTTTTAAATATTTGTATGAATCTGGGCTTGGTGGCGCTTATTGTGGTTGGGGCCTATCTGGTTAATAATGGTCGTTCGGAAGTGGGAAAAATCCTGGCATTCATGACCTATTTTACCATTATATTAAATGCCTTAATGGCCATTACCAGACTTTTTGAAATGATTACCAGAGCATCAGCATCCGCGTCTAGGATTACGGCAGTGCTAAATTTAGAAGAGACACATAGATTAAAGGACAATCATTCTGAGACAAACGCGACTGCCATCCAATTTTCCCAGGTATTTTTTTCCTACAACAAAAATGAAAATAATCTTGAAGACCTCTCCTTTGCTGTGCAAAAGGGTCAAACGCTGGGAATTATCGGCGAGACAGGAGCAGGAAAAACAACCCTTGTTAATCTGCTTTTGCGTTTCTATGACGTTGATCGGGGCACGATTCGCATTGATGGTCAATCAATTGATAGTATTGCTAAAAAAGAACTGTATCAGAAGTTTGGGGTCGTTTTTCAGAATAATATGATTTTTGAGGACAGTATTGAAGCGAATGTTAAGTTTGGCCGAGATATTTCTGAGGCTGATTATGAGCGGGCGATTCGCTGCGCTGGTGCCAAAGAATTTATTGAGAAAAAATCTGACGATGAAAAGTTGAAAATTCGCGGCGCTAACTTGAGTGGCGGTCAAAAGCAGAGACTTTTAATTGCCCGTGCCCTAGCTGGCAATCCGGAAATTCTTATTCTTGATGATGCTTCCTCTGCCCTTGATTATCAGACGGATGCTAATTTTAGAAAAGCGCTGAAAAGTGAATACTGTCAGACGACAAAAATAATTATTGCCCAGCGAATCAGTTCAGTGATGTCGGCAGACCATATTCTGGTGTTGGAAGATGGCCGAAAAATTGCCTGGGGAAACCATGAAGAATTGATGCGTACCTGTTTGCTCTATCGGGAAATAAGTGCGTCGCAAATGGGGGTGAGTTGATGCGTCAATCGGGAAAACTCGACAAACCGAAAAATAAAAAAGCGGTTCTGAGACGGCTTAGCGATTATTTGCTGCCTTATAAGGGGAAACTTTTGCTGGCTTTTATTTTAATGCTGGGATCTAATTCATTGATGTTGGTGGGTCCGATGCTGGCTGGCTACGCCATTGACGCTATTAAACCGGGAGCGGTTGATTTTTCCTCAGTTTATTTTTATGCGGGCCTGATGGTGGCCTTTTATCTGGGCTCCGCACTGTTGATCTATTGTCTGGAAATTTTAATGATCAATATAAGCCGTAAAGTCACTTATAACATGCGAAAGGATACCTTTAACCATTTGATGGATTTACCTGTGGGTTATTTCGATTCACATGCAACGGGGGACGTGATCAGCCGGATTTCCTACGACATTGATACCATCAATGCTTCACTGGCCAGTGATCTGGTGCAGATGGGATCATCATTTATCATTGTGACGGGTTCACTGGCGATGATGATGACCATCTCGCTTAAACTAATGGGCATCTTTGTGGTGACGGTTCCAATTTCCTTATTAGTGTCTCGTTATCTGGTTAAGAAGACCCGCCCCTTATTTTCCCAGCGGTCAAAAAAACTGGGACAATTAAATGCTTACGGCGAAGAAATGGTTACCGGTATTCATGCCCTGCGGGTGTATGGTCAGGAAGACAACACAATCAGAAATTATGATCAAAAAAATCAGGAAGCAGTTGATGCCTATTATCAGGCGGAATATCATGGCAGCATGGTTTACCCATCGGTTAATCTGATTAATAATTTGTCACTCTCAATGATTGCAATTTTGGGAGCGGTTTTATTTCTCAATGGCTCTATGTCAATCGGAATGATTTCTTCTTTTATACTATACTCCAGAAAATTTTCCGGTCCGATTAATGAAATAGCAAATTTGACTAGTGATATACAGTCTTCGCTAGCTGCGGCGGAACGTGTCTTTGGGCTTTTAGACAAAGCCGTAGAAAAGCAAGATAGCCAGGATGCCGTGTCTTTATCGGCGATCAATGGGCAGGTGAAGTTTGAAAATTTACAGTTTGGCTATGAACCAGAGCAGATCATTATCAGGAATTTGAATTTGAAAATTCATCCCGGTAGCCTAGTGGCCATTGTCGGACCGACTGGAGCCGGTAAAACAACCATTATCAATCTTTTAATGCGTTTTTATGACACAAATGAAGGTTTTATTTATATAGATGGAGAGGAAGTCAGAGCGATAAGACGAGATGACCTGCGCGCTTCTTTTGCCATGGTACTGCAGGACACCTGGCTATTTCAGGGGACAATTTTTGAAAATTTGGCATACGGCAACGAGCACGCCACCCGTGAACAGGTGATCAAAGCGGCCAAGGCAGCTCGCATTCATGCTTTTATCCAACGTCTGCCAGCAGGATATGATACAGTCTTGAGTGAAGAAGGAACCAATATCTCAAAAGGTCAGAAACAACTTTTAACCATTGCTCGGGCGATGCTTCTGGAGGCAAAAATGCTGATTCTAGATGAAGCAACATCTAATGTGGATACCCGGACTGAGAAAAAAATACAGGAGGCCATGCGGGAGTTGATGAAAGATAAAACCTGTTTTGTGATTGCCCATCGTTTGTCAACCATAGAAAATGCCGATCTGATTCTGGTGGTCGATGATGGAAAAATTGTGGAAGAAGGAAGCCATCAGGAACTGATGGCCAGGGAGGGTCAGTATTGGCGTTTATACCAGGCTCAGTATCAGTAAGTTGTTAAGTTTGCGGCGTGAAAATCTGCATGTCGCGATATTGAATGGCTTCGGCCAGATGACTAGTGGTGATCTGCTCTGATCCGGCGAGATCGGCAATGGTTCTGGAAAGTTTTAAAATGCGGTGGTAGCCCCTTGCGCTTAATTTCATTTTCTGGTAACATTTTTCCATCATGCTTTGTTCGCTTGGGCCTAAGCGGCAATGATCTTCCAGCAGTTTCGGCGTTAATTGAGAATTAAAGAAGATGCCTGAATGCTGATAGCGTTCATTTTGAATCAGCCGTGCCTGATCCACCCGTTCTTTAATGGCTTTTGAGCTTTCGCCTTTAGGCTGAGTCTGAATTTCTTCGTAGGTGGATGATGGAATGTGGATGAAAATATCCATTCGATCCATTAGAGGACCGGAAATTCGGCTTTGGTAATTTCTGATCTGAGCCGGTGTGCAGGTGCACGCATGATGGGGATCGGTTAAATAACCGCAGGGACAAGGGTTAAGGGATGATATTAGGGTGAATTTAGCTGGAAAAGTTAAAGCAGCATGGACCCGGGAGATGGATACCGATTCATCCTCGATGGGCTGTCTGAGCACTTCTAAGGCGGACTTCTGGAATTCTGGCAGTTCATCTAAGAATAAAACCCCAAGATGTGCTAAAGAAACTTCGCCGGGCTTGGGAATCCGACCGCCGCCGACCAGCGAAGATTTGGAAATAGTATGGTGGGGCGCGCGAAAAGGTCGCTGGCAGATCAGAGCTTGATTGTTTAAAAGGCCGGATATGCTGTGAATTTTAGTAATTTCCAATGCTTCATCCAGAGTTAGATCGGGTAGAATCCCCGGAAAGGCCTTGGCAAGCATCGTTTTCCCGGCGCCGGGAGCCCCTGACATCATCACATTATGAGAACCGGCAGCAGCGATTTCCAGTGCCCGTTTGGCCTGTTCCTGACCGCGAATATCACAAAAGTCCGTGGTGTAATCGCGGTTATTCTGATTTAAAAGGGTCTGGGCATCGATTGTAAAGGCATCGACAATCAGTTCACCTTTTAAAAATTCGACACAGTCACACAGGCTGGTCATTGGATAAACACAAATTCCATGAACAATTGCTGCTTCAAAGCGGCTTTTTTCAGGCACAATTACTTTTTTTAAGCCCTTCTTTTTAGCGGCCAGCACCATTGGCAGAATGCCGTCAATTTCTCGGATTTCACCGCTTAAGGACAACTCGCCGATCACCATGCAATCGGTCAGAAAATCTGTCTCCAGCTGTCCCGAAGCACAGAGAATTCCCAGAGCGATGGGCAGATCGTAGGCGGCTCCTTCCTTTTTTAGATCGGCAGGCGCCAGATTGATGGTAATGCGCTCCATGGGATATTGGTAGCCGGAATTTTTGACCGCCGAAAAAACCCGATCTTTAGCTTCGCGAATGCCGGCATCGGGTAGACCAACCAGGGAAAAACCGGGGAGTCCCCGGGAGATATCGATTTCAACGGTGACGGGGATGCCGTCAATCCCCAGCAGTCCGCAAGAGAAAATTTTTGATAACATGGTGACCTCCTGAAAATAATGGCTTCAATGGTTGCGTTAGGGGTTTTTTATGGAAAAAGAAATAAAGATTGCTGATGCACATCTTGAAACCATCTTGTGTTTATGAATACATATTAGCATTATAAAATAAAATATCAGTCATTGACAGGATAAATTTTAAACTTGGAGAATTAAATGAAAGAAAAACAGGGAGTTATACTGGTTGCCTTGGCCATGGTACTGTTTAGTACCGGCGGCTTTTTTATCAAACTGATCGATACCAGTGCCACAACGATCACCTTTATTAGAGCCATTACTGCCGCCATGATGTTTATGCCCTTTATGGAATGGAAAAAACTTAAACTGAGCCGTAATGCCATTATTCTGGCACTGGCCTATTCCTATTTAAGCATTATCTTTGTTCTAACGACAAAAATGACGACAGCAGCCAATGCCATTATATTTCAGTGTACAGCACCGCTGTGGCTTTATGCCTACTATGTGCTTCGGGGCAAGAAAATCGAATTGCGGGAACTGTTTCCAAGAATACTGATCTTAATCGGGATTGTGACAATTTTCTCTGATTCATCCGGCGGTAATCTGATCGGCGATTTATTGTCATTGAGTAATGGAATTGCCTACGCCTTTGTCCAGTGTTATATGGATAAAGAATATCCCTATTCGGATGTCACAGTCACTGGTTTTAATAATCTGCTGTTAGCAATCCTGACCCTGGTGATTTTTCATCGCCAATTTGCCTTTTCATCTATCAACCCAGCAGGATGGATGTCCCTTGTCTATCTGGGAATTTTCCAGATTGGTACAGCTTATCTGGTTTTTATGAAAGGCGTCAAGCGGGTATCAGCCCTGAAATCCTCAATGATCGCGCTATTAGAACCAATCCTTAATCCCATCTTTGTTATGATTTTTGTCGGTGAGGTGCCGTCCGTCATTGCTTTCTTGGGTTTCGGTATGATCCTAGCCGGAATTTTATGGTCGGTGATTCCAGTTCGAACGCGCACTGTTGTGCCGCAAAAAAAATAATTGCCAGATTGGCAATTTTTTAGTTAAAAAAAGAGACCGAAGTCTCAGGCGGTTTTTATTCAACTTTGAAGTTTTTAACAATCTGAACATTGATTTTTTTAGAGATCTCCAGGGATTCCTGCAGGGTTTGTTCAATCAGGTCAGGATCAAGGTGCATATTGTTAAAGAGCATGCGAATGTTCATGTTAACAAATTCACTGGGTGAACAGTCGATCAGACCAGCATCATAGGCTAAACTGACACCCTGGGTGGCCCCCATATTGGCATAGGTTATATGTTCGATCTCGTACGGTTCCAGATCCAACTGGCAGCTTTTGGCCAGGTTAACATAAAAATCGAGCATGACGCTTTGCTGTTTGTAGGTAACGTTCTCTTCCAGCAGATTATAATAAAAACGGGCATAATTTTTATTCTGGCGCAAAGCCTGGTTTAAAAAGCGAACTTCGACGGTGGTCTGTAAAAGGAGGGAGGCTTCAATTTCAGCTTCTTTTAATTTTGCCAAAATAGCAGCCTTAAAATCACGCATCAACTGATTGTTGACTTCAATGCCCAATCCACTTTTAGCACCAAAATAATAATTAATCAGACCAACATTGCTGTTTGAGCTTTTGGCTATTTGAGCGCAGGTGGTATTCGTATATCCTTTTTCGTAGAAAAGGGCTTTTGAAGTTTCATATATTTTTTCTTTTGTTTCAATTCCGACTTTATATTTCCCCATACTTCACTTCCTTTATGATTTGCTGTCAGAGATGTAAATCTCGTTAGTTTTTTGTCAGATTTTAAGTTTTAATTCAGCTTATCACAATTATTGAAAAAACACAAGATAGATAATTGCATACCACTAAAAAAATGCGTCAATTGACGCATCTCAGTGTGTAGATAAACCCTGCACCGACCAATTGGATTTCGTAGTCCGCGCGCGGATTCGTACAGTTGCCCAATTTGAAATTGCTAATGATTGACGTTTGTAAGCCAACTGTTCGCCCCGAGGCGGACAAGAGAAAAGCCAATTGTCGGTGCTCAGGTATTCAAAATTAACTTTGTCTTCAGTTTGAAATGCGTCAATTGACGCATTTGAAAAACGCTACTTTATTCACAGCAATGCTGAGCCAGCCAGCTGCGATTAAGTGAAATAGCTTTTTTGACCTGTTCTTCGGCCGGCCCACCAGTGAGATTTCGCTGGTTGACACATGTTTTTAAGTCGATAGCGGTAAAGATTGACGCGTTAAAGACGGGTGAGATTTGCTGGTATTCGTCAAGACTCAGATGGTCCAGGCTTTTATTTTGCTCTAGAGCGTAAAAGACCAGTTTGCCGATAATTTCATGGGCATCCCGGAAAGCGACGCCCTGTTTGACCAGCCAGTCAGCGGCGTCGGTTGCATTGGTGAAACCGCCAGCGGCTGCTTTTTTCATGGTTTCGTGATTAACCTTGATGGTGGCAATCATTTTGGTAAAGGTAATGACACAGATTTTAATGGTATCAAAAGCTTCAAAAACCGGTTCCTTGTCCTCCTGCATGTCTTTGTTATAGGCCAAAGGAATCCCTTTCATGGTGGTTAGAAGCCCCATCAGATCACCATAAACGCGACCGGTTTTACCCCGCACCAGTTCAGCAATATCCGGGTTTTTTTTCTGGGGCATAATGCTGGAACCGGTACTAAAGGCGTCATCCAGAGTAATAAAAGAAAACTCACTGCTGCACCAGAGGATGATTTCCTCCGAGAAACGGCTTAAGTGCATCATCAGAACAGAAGCGGCTTCCAGAAAATCGATACAAAAATCTCGGTCAGCTACAGCATCCAGGCTGTTTAAGCTGATTTGTGAAAAATTTAGGGCTTGGGCAACCATTTCCCGATCAAGGGGGTAAGTGGTGGTGGCCATGGCGGCCGAGCCTAAAGGCAGCACATTAGCCATCTCGATGACTTGCTGAAAACGGATGATATCGCGTTTGAACATTTCAACGTAAGCCATTAGATGATGGGCAAAGGTGATGGGCTGTGCTCGTTGCAGGTGTGTATAACCTGGCATAATTGTTGTTGTATGGGCTTCAGCCAGATTTAAAAGAGTCTGGATCAGGTCTCTGATCAGGATGGCTGATTCATGGGCAATCTCTTTCACATAGAGGCGCATATCAGTGGCGACCTGATCGTTACGACTGCGGCCGGTGTGCAGTTTTTTGCCAATCTCACCGATGCGGTCGGTTAAAATCGCTTCGATATTCATATGGATATCTTCCATCGCCACGGAAAACGCAATTTTACCCTCTTCGATGTCGGTAAGAATTTCCTTTAAAGTATTGACAATAATTTCTGCTTCATTTAAAGGAATAATGTCCTGATGTCCCAGCATCTGGGCATGGGCAATTGAACCCTGAATATCCTGTTTATATAAGCGCTGATCGAATGAAATGGACGAGTTAAAATCATCGGTTAAAAGGTCGGTGCTTTTGGCAAACCGACCGCCCCACATTTTTTTAGACATTGTTTATTTTTCCTGTTCTTCCTGACTCATGCGCATTAAGGCTCGGACTTTTAAGGGTAATCCGAACAGATGGATAAATCCTTCCGCATCTTTGTGGTCATAAAGATCGCCCGTGGTAAAGCTGGCAATTTCAGCATTATATAAGGAATAAGGAGAAGAAACGCCAATTAAAATAATATTGCCTTTGTAGAGTTTAAGTTCCACCGTTCCAGTTACGGTTTTTTGGGTTTCATCAACAAAAGCAGTTAAAGCTTCACGGAGTGGAGTGAACCATTCGCCGTTGTAGGCCAGTTCAGCAAATTTAACGGCTGCCTGTTGTTTGAAGCCAAAAGTCTGACGATCCAGACACATGTGTTCCAGTTCTTCGTGGGCTTTATATAGAATAGATCCACCGGGAGTTTCATAAATTCCTCGTGACTTCATACCGACGACGCGGTTTTCAATCAGATCGACAATCCCCACTCCATGACGGCCGCCGATAATATTGAGTTCAGATAAAAGCTCGCGACCAGTCATTTCTTTATCGTTTAATTTAAGAGGAACACCCTGTTCGAATTCGATTTTGACAACTTCCGCCTGATCCGGGGCATCTTCGACTGGTGTAGTCATCTGTAAAAGCTTTTTGTACTGGGGTTCCAGGGTAGGATCTTCCAGTTCCAGACCTTCGTGGCTCATGTGCAGGATGTTTTTGTCACGGCTGTAGCTGTTGCTGATGGTCATGGGCACTTTAATATCGTGCATGATGCAATAGTTCATTGCATCTTCACGAGATTTGATATCCCAGATTCGCCAGGGGGCGATGATTTTTAACTGCGGAGCCAGAGCACCGATGGTTAATTCGAATCGTACCTGATCGTTACCTTTTCCGGTGGCACCATGACAGATTGCTTCAGCACCTTCTAAGAGGGCGTATTTGACTAGAACTTTGGCAATCAGCGGACGCGCCAGTGAAGTACCCAGCAGATATTTCTTTTCATAAACCGCATCAGCTTTTAAAGCCGGCCAGACATAGTCTTCAACGAATTCATCAGTCACATCCTCAATATATAGTTTGCTGGCGCCGGATGACAGTGCCCGTTCTTCCAGACCTTCCAGTTCAGTGCCCTGTCCCACATCAACACAGACAGCGATGACTTCATAATCATAGGTGTTTTTCAGCCAGGGAATGATCGTGGTTGTATCCAATCCGCCGGAATAGGCGAGAATTACTTTTTTACTCATATTATTTATCCTCCTGTTTTTAACAGTTTATTTTACATGAATGATTATACATGGGTTTGAATAATAGATCAAGCAAAAAATGAAAAAAAATAAAAAAAATAAATAAATATTCAGCGGTGCGCTTGATTATTCAGAGAGAAAGGATTATAATACGGTAATAATAAAAAAACAAAGTCAAGTAAGACAGGTCAGGACAAATTTGTTAGAATAAAAAAGACAAAAGTACTGATCATGTCAAGAAAGTTGAATTTTATGGCACTATTGATGGTTGCCGTAGCAGCTTATACCAGAACAATGATAAAAGCTGAGATTTGGAATCTTAAGAAAACTTAAGACTAGTGTTGTGGTTTGTAAAATCATCTAGCACCGACAATTGGCTTTTCAATTGTCTGCCTCGGGGCGAACAGTTGCTCGTCAAATGTAAAGATCATGGTCTTTCAAATTGGGCAACTGTACGAATCCGCGTGCAGACTATGAAATCCAATTGGTCGGTGCGGGAAGCACTGTAGACGATAGCTTAAGAAAACTTAAGATTAGTGTGTAAAAAGGGAAAGAGAGAATTAAAATGATTAAAGCATCAGTAATCGGCGCAACGGGATATGCAGGACAGGAACTGGTCCGGCTCTTAATGAGACATCCGGAAGTGGAATTGCTATCTTTAGGATCAAGAAGTTATCAAGGCCAGGCCTATTCAGATGTCTACAATAATTTTAGAGATTTAAGCGATCTTGTCTGCCAGGCGGGTGACATAGAAATACTGGCCGATCAGTCTGACGTGATTTTTCTGGCCATGCCCCATGGTATAGCTTCCAAGATGGTGACGCAAGCGGTACTCGAAAAAGCGGTTGTCATTGATCTGGGCGCGGATTACCGGCTTCATGATATTGATGTCTATAGTGAATGGTATCAAACGGAGCATGGTAGTGTAGATTTGCTAAGTCAGGCAGTATACGGTTTATGTGAACTTCATCGGGAACAGATAAAAACAGCCCGACTGATTGCCAATCCTGGTTGTTACACAACCTGTAGTATTTTAAGTCTGGCACCACTGATTCATGAGGGGCTGATTGATGAGAATTCCATAATCATCGACGCCAAATCCGGAGTATCGGGAGCGGGTAGAAGCACCTCACAGGATCTTTTGTTTGGCGAAGTCAATGAGTCAATAAAAGCCTACAAGATTGGCGATCATCGGCATACACCGGAAATCGAGCAGGAGCTGCGGGCGCTTAATCAAAAGAATTTCAATGTCCTTTTTACGCCACACCTGGTACCGATGAATCGGGGGATTTTGGCTGTTTCCTATGCCACTTTAAAACCTGCGATAACAGAAGCACAGATAAAAGAAGCCTACGAAAAAATGTATCAGGACGAATATTTTATTCGCCTGACAGGGGATAAAATGCCTGAAACCAGATGGGCGCGGGGAACCAACTTTGTGGATATCGGATTTAAACTAAATAAAAGAACCAATCGTGTTGTTGTGGTTGGCGCCATTGATAATCTTATTAAAGGTGCGGCGGGACAGGCGATTCAGAATATGAATATCGTTTTTGGATGTGAAGAAAAAATCGGAATCGATTTGATTGCCGATTTTCCAATTTAAATAGCAGGAGAATTAAGATGAAAATTGTAAATGATGGAAATGCAGCATTCCCCAATGGCTTTCAGCTTGGCGGTATGCATTGTGGGATAAAAAAAGAAAACCTTGATCTGGCGGTTTTGTTTTCGGAAAAGCCAGCGATTGCAGCGGTAAAAACAACGACGAATTGTGTCAAAGCGGCGCCAATTCTCTGGTGTAATGAGGTCATGAAAAATCCGCTAAAGCAGCTCATCGTGGTCAATAGTGGTAACGCCAATGCCTGTACAGGCATTAAAGGTCAGGAAGCTGTGGAAGAAACGGCTAAAAAGGCGGCGGCTGTTTTTAGTGTCGAAGAAGACGGTGTATTGGTTGCATCAACAGGCGTAATTGGGGTGCCTTTACCGGTCGAGAAAATTCTAACTGGACTGGAAAAGATCAGTTTGGATCATTCGATTGATGCCGGTACAAATGCAGCCAAAGCAATTTTGACAACTGATACTGGAATCAAGACAATCGGAGTTGAAGTTGAAATAAAAGGTAAAACGGTTAAAATCGGTGGCATGGCTAAAGGATCAGGAATGATTCATCCTAATATGGCCACGATGCTGTCCTTTGTTACCACAGATGTTGCAATTGAACCCAAACTCTTAGATATGCTTTTAATGGAAGCCACAGAAGAAACTTATAATATGATTTCAGTTGATGGTGATACTTCGACAAATGACATGGTCACTGTTCTGGCTAACGGTATGGCCGGCAATGAAGTCTTAAGTCCTGATGATGCGGATCTGGAAATTTTTAAAGAAGCATTTTTGTATGTTCATAAAACATTGGCTAAAAAAATTGTGCGTGATGGTGAAGGGGCCACAAAATTTGTGGAAGTGGAAGTACGTGGCGCTAAAACGCAAACAGACGCAAAAATTCTGGCAAAATCTGTGATTACCTCCAATTTGTTTAAAACGGCTATGTTTGGTGAGGATGCCAATTGGGGACGAGCTCTTTGTGCTTTAGGCTATTCAGGCGTTGACTTCGATCCTTTAAAGGTATCATTGGTTTTTTCCAGTCAGGCTGGGATGGTTACTCTTTTAAATGATGGGGTGCCCATTGCTTTTGACGAGGACGAAGCGTTGGCGGTTTTAAAGGAAACAGACATGCATATCGGTGTGGAGTTGGAGGAAGGTTCTGAAAAGGCAATTGCCTGGGGATGTGATTTATCCTATGAGTATGTTAAAATAAACGGAGATTATCGCAGCTAGGGTAGTCGATCGAAAAAAGTCCAATGGTTTGAAATAAAGAAAGCGTGGTAAAATGGAAAAATATATTGAAAAGGCCAAGATATTAATCGAGGCGTTGCCCTATATTCAGCAGTTTAAGAAAAAAATTATGGTCATCAAATATGGTGGCAGTTTTATGTATGATGAGCAGATCAAACAGTCGGTTATGGATGACATTTCCTTGATGTGTCTGGTGGGAATCCGACCCATTATTGTTCATGGTGGCGGCAAGGATATTTCCGGCTTGCTCAATGATTTGGATATTCAGACAGAGTTTGTTGAAGGACTACGAGTCACCAATGAAAAAGTGGTTGAAGTGGCAGAAATGGTCTTGTCCGGAAAAATCAACAAAGAGCTGGTTCAACTGCTGCAAAACCGAGAAATCAGCGCTGTGGGCCTATCCGGAAAAGATGG
>JASGLP010000100.1 GCA_030156895.1 Eubacteriaceae bacterium
GCTTTTCTCAGATTTTCAAGGCCTCCAGGTTTAATCGAATAGACAATGCGATTGATAACATCAGCACCAAACTTAACTTGCGCATTCCCCATCGAGGCCTTAGCCACAATTTCGTTATTGTCCATGTTGACTAGACAGGCCGATACAGAAGTTGTTCCGATATCCAGTGCCACACCATAAAGCGGTGTTTTTACGTCGTTGGCCGGTTTAACATCAAGTATTTCGGCAATATCCCGATGTTTTAAATAAACTACTTCAATTTTAAACTCATTGGCTCTAAAAACATCCGGTAGTTTTCTCAGCGTATCAAGGCTGATAATAATATCCTCATAACCAAGCTCTTGTTTAAAATAAAACTTTAACCGGTCTTCATCTGCCTGGCTGTCTTCAATAGAGGGTTCACCAAGTTCAACTTCTGCCGACCAGAGTCGACTGGCATTGGTCATTCCTCTTTTTAACATCTTGTTGCGAACATATTTGATGTTTTTATTTTCATTTTGCGAAAGATCTGTGATCTGCATTTCGTTTACAAATGACGAAGCCAGATCCGGCACTTCCACCTCAATATCTTCAATAATTTTCGAATTACAGGCCAACACGATCCCAGCCGCCATTTCTTCTTCAGAAATATGTCTGGTTTTCGACGTATCGACTGAGCCATTTACGATTTTAACCTTGCATTTTCCGCAGGTTACATTCCCACTGCATGGCGAATCGATCATCACACCGGCTCTTCTGGCCGCCTCCAACAGATTTTCATGATCCCGGGCTATCAGCTCAACGCTTCTTTTCCCTTTAATCATGAACTTCACTTTTTGCATAAGCACGCCCCCTTTACCATCACATAAAAGCGGCAAGGGTTTTACGCCTTACCGCCCCTTTAAAATTTATTTATTCTTAATAATTTCCAATTTATCAACAATTTCCCGCAGCGCTTTTTTAGATGGCGCATCGACCGGCAAATCCACCAAAGGTTTTCCGTAGGCATCGTATTCAAAAACATTCTGATCCAGCGGCACGACCCCAATCAGATCCAAGCCCTGTTTTTCAACTTCTTCAGCGGTTCCTTCATTTAAAACCCCATCAGGTGCGCGGTTAATAATCAGTTTAATGTTTGGTACCTTAAGTTTTAACTCATCGACCAGATCGCGGATTCGGCCAACCGCCTGAACCCCGCGGCGAGAGCAGTCACTGACCAGAATAAGCATATCAATTTTCCCTAGAGTTCCTCGGCTTAAATGCTCCATGCCAGCTTCATTATCGACGATAATATAATTATAATTTTTACCGAGTGAATCTAGTTGTGTTTTTAAAATACCATTGACATAGCAATAGCATCCAGCTCCCTGACTGCGGCCCATTACTAAAAGGTCATAACCTTTTCCTTCAGCCACCGCCTGATTAAGCCGCAGCTTTAAAAAATCGGTTTTGGTCATCCCGGTTGGCAATGGCACGCCATCCATTTCCGCATGATTGACCTCTTCTTTAATTTCACCGATTGACAGATCCACTTCCTCGCCCAAGACCTCGTTAAGATTAGCATTGGCATCCGCATCTACTGCTAAAATCGGCCCCAGACCTGCTTCCACTAAATATTCGATTAACATACCGGTTAAAGACGTTTTTCCAACGCCACCTTTTCCGGCAATTGCAATGTTATAAGCCATAATTTTTTCCCCCAGTAACGTTTATTTCACACAATACACTTCTACACAACACGTTACACCTGAACACTAACTTGTATATATAAGTATCGACAGGCATATCATAACATACTCTTTTTCAATTTACAATAGCACATTATAGACTGATTCTTTTTACATAAAAATGTAACTTTTAGTGCAACGATTCCGTTTTTATAATCATATTGTTAATTTATTATCACTTTATTCTTTCTTGACTCATTCTTTATGGAAAACCCTTTTAAATAAAAGATAAATCTTAGCCTCTATCTGATCAAACTCTCATTAAGACTCTTAAGTCCAGTATAAAGGCCGTCAAAAAACCGATTCCTTCACCGCAGTGAGAAACCGGCTTGATGATTTTACTTTTTTATAGCCAAAGTCCGTTTTTAACCATTTATAGTAAATCGATTGTCAAAATTTTTACTCAATCAACTATCTTGGCAAAGAATTATTTGTTCAACAGTTTTTTCATATCTTCTTCGGCAGTAGTGATCGGTCCGATCTGATAATTCTCAACCAGTACATTCAATACATTTGGTGAAACAAAAGCCGGCAGTGTAGGTCCCAGTAAAATATTTTTAATACCCAATGACAGCAGTGTCAACAGGATACAAACCGCCTTTTGTTCATACCAGGACAATACCATGCTTAAAGGCAATTCGTTAACCTCACACTGGAATGCATCGGCCAAAGCAACGGCCACTTTAATGGCTGAGTAGGCATCATTACACTGTCCCATATCCATCAGTCTTGGCAGACCGCCAATGGTTCCCAGATCCAGGTCGTTGAATCGGTATTTACCACAAGCCAAGGTTAAAACAACGGTATCTGAAGGCGTTTTTTCAACAAATTCCGTATAATAGTTACGGCCAGTCTTAGCCCCGTCGCAACCGCCGACCAGGAAGAAATGCTTGATATCTCCCGCCTTAACCGCTTCAATGACTTTATCCGCAACACCCAGAACCGTTCCGTGTCCGAATCCGGTCATCACTTTATGTCCGCCATTAATTCCGGTCATATGCTGATCTTCATCGTAGCCACCCAATTCCAGGGCTTTTTCGATAACCGGAGTAAAGTCTTTGTCTTTGCCAATATGCACCATTTCCGGATACTGTACAAGATCGGTCGTGAAAATGCGATCGGCATAGGATTCTTTGACCGGCATAATACAGTTGGTTGTGAATAAAACCGGAGCCGGAACGTTGGCGAAT
The DNA here is from genome assembly GCA_030156895.1 of Eubacteriaceae bacterium. Taxonomy (GTDB): domain Bacteria; phylum Bacillota; class Clostridia; order Eubacteriales; family Eubacteriaceae; genus Acetobacterium. The sequence goes on from JASGLP010000100.1 coordinate 2,897, forward strand.
TCTTTCTGCTGATTCTGCCAGGCTGTCCCAAAGTTTCCTTTTAAATGCGGATATTTATTGAGTTCCGGATAAGCATGACAAGGCAGCATTTCACCATGGGTATAAATATTGATACCTTTGCCTTCGGTCTGCTCAAGAAGTAATTTTAAATCTTTTAAGTCATGACCGGTAATAATGATAAAGGGGCCTTTTTCAATCGTCAGCGTGACTTCTGTCGGTGCCGGGGTTCCATAAGTTTCGGTATTGGCTTTATCTAAAAGTTCCATACAGGTCAGATTGACAGATCCGGTTTCCAGGACGATTGGCAAGAGCTCATCCATCCCCATATCCGATCCTACTGCGGCCAGAGCTTTATAGAAGAAAGCGTCGACTGAAGCATCGTGATAACCTAAGATTGCAGCATGATGGGCATAAGCAGCCATCCCTTTAACGCCTAGAAGAATCAGCGTTTTAAGTGAACGGATATCTTCATTTTCGTCCCATAAACTTTCCATTTTATAATCTGCTACTGATGGGTCCAGATCATTTTTCATTTTTTCCACACAATCGACCATAATTTTAATGCTTTCATCATCAAAATTAACATTGGTAACGGTGGTGAAAAGCGCTTTTTTGATACAGGCATCCGTTGCTTCGGTTGCCCCTTTATTGATGACTGCTTTGGACAGCCCAATGGCTGCGCCAATCAAGTCATCCTGAAGTCCGGCTGTTGGTGCGGCTTTTCCGCAAACTCCTTTAACCTCACAGCCAGCACCTTTAGCTGTCTGTTCACACTGAAAACAAAACATATCTTTCATAATTTTTACTACCTCTCTTTTAGTATATTGCCAATCCCAAAGGATTTAAAGCCATAATTTTTGTATACCCAAAATAACTGCCAATTAACACAATCATACATTTTCAAGAATCTTGCCATCGGTTGAGATGGTATGGACCTGCCAGGGAATCATTTTCCCGGAATTTTTTAAAGCCGTTGTCACCGCTGCGACAATACCTGAACAGCAGGGTACTTCCATTCGGACGACCGTCACGCTTTTAATATCGTTAAGCCGAATAATCTCGGTCAGCTTCTCAGCATAATCCACGGCATCCAGTTTGGGACAGCCCACCAGGGTGACCTTATTTTTGATGAACTGGTTATGGAAATCACCATAAGCATAAGCTGTACAATCAGCGGCAATCAATAAATGCGCGCCGTTGAAATATGGGGCATTGACTGGGGCCAGCTTAATTTGTACTGGCCATTGACGCAGTTGCGAATCCAGTCCCTGCTGGTCACTGGTCTGAACCTGAGCATCTTCTCTGACAATCGCCTTAGAGGATGATCCCGGGCAGCCACAGGGCAGTTTATCCTCGGCCTTTTCAATCACCTTAGCCTGACTTCCCGGGCAAGCTGAGCCGGCCTTTTTCGCAGCCATGTTCTTTTTGACCGCCTCTTCATCATAAGCTGCCGCTTCTCTTTCAACAAAAGTAATCGCGCCAGTCGGGCAGGATGGCAGGCAATCCCCCAATCCGTCGCAGTAATCATCTCTTAACAGTTTTGCCACCCCATCAACCATGCCAATGGCCCCTTCGTGACAGGCTTCGGCACATAAACCACAGCCATTACATTTTTCTTCATCTATTGTAATTATCTTACGGATCATCTCTTTGTCCTCCACTTGATTTTATGGTCCTATCATACTATAATAAAACCCAAAAATATGTTGCATATGCAACAGGGAGATAAATAATGCAAAAATATTTAGAAGTATTAAGAAAAGTCAAACTTTTCAGCGGTATCGATAACGATCTGTCAGCTATGCTCGACTGTTTAGGTTCGGAAAAAAAATCTTACCTGAAAGGCGAAATGGTTATCCTGGCCGGTCAGGCGATCAGTTCGGTGGGTATTGTTCTAAGCGGCGAGTTACAGGTGATCCAGGAAGATTATAACGGCAACCGCGCTATTTTAACCGAACTGGGTCCAACCCAAATATTTGGTGAAGCCCTGGCCTGTGCCGGTATTCAAGAAAGTCCAGTCTCTGTTTTATCGAAGAGCGATACAGAAGTTTTATTTATCGGGGTCAGCCGGATCATTAACACCTGTTCCAACTCCTGTGTTTTCCATAACCGCCTGATTGAAAATCTGTTAAGAATTCTGGCTCGCAAAAACATTGGTTTAAGTGATAAAAACCGCCTCCTTTCTCATCGCAGTATCCGCGAAAAAGTCCTGTCCTATTTATCTATGCATGCTGAAAAAAATAATGCTTCAGACTTCGATGTTCCTTTTAACCGCAACGAAATGGC
>JASGLP010000101.1 GCA_030156895.1 Eubacteriaceae bacterium
GGTTATAATACTATGCTTCATATAATCTCGACTGCGCTATTCTGCTCAAAATAAAGTGACTGATGGTGGTGCTTTTAATTTGACGGACAACACTTTATCAGTGTTTTGGCTTTTTTTATGTCTTCTTCGCTCATGGCAGCCAGCAAAACACCATCATTATTATAATTGCTTTTCGCTTTCATGATAACTGTTTTACAGGTAATATTCCCTAACATTTCTTCGTGTAAAATACCGGCATGAAAAGTATCATTATAAAAAGCTAAACCAAAGTATGGATCATACTGATTCATACCTCTAAATGCACTTAAAGCCGCCTTCGGCCAAAAGAGAACTTTCAAATCTTTTGTAGGGTTTTTCTTCCTATATTTCTTTGCCATCTCAACCATTTTTGCCCTGATTTTATCCCGTGATTTTTCAGGAAAAAAGTCCCATGCTTTTTGTCTCGAAAAATAGTAAAGTACGAAATCATCTTCTTCCTTCTGATCAATAAAACTATTGCAAATACTCGACAGATCGATATAATTATATGTTTTAAACCGCCTTTTTCCCTGTGAAGCAAATAAGGGTGGATCTTCCAAGAACAACTGCTTGCATACATCTGAGTAAGCTGCTATATAGACAGCTAATAACCCACCAGATGAATGCCCCAATAAAACCACTTTGGCCTTGATCTCAGATTTGATAAAGCGGATTATGCCGTCACCAATCGTTCGGACATCATATTTTTCTTTATCATGCAGACTAGCGCCATGCCCATAGCAGTCAATCGCGTAGATATGATACCTTTCTGATAATGCTTTAAAAACATTATCAAAATTCAAGGCACAAACACCTTGAGCATGAAGCATCACTAATGGTTGCTTATTATTCTTCATTTCGTAATAATTTAAAACGATATTATGCTCATTAAAAATTTTTGCATCCACTTTTTTCATCACAACAGTCTCTCTTTCCCAATCTCAATCACTTTAAATGTCTTTGGAGAATAAAATATTTGCTCACCATCTTTTAATATGAAAATAATGAACCGCTTTATTTTTGATTAAATTTGATCAATAAAGTCAAACTTTTTTTCCCTAAACACATTGTATACAAATAAAACGGGATATGCTCATGTTTTCTTCCAAATTTTTATAAATTAATCCTATCATTTTATCAGTTAAATTTTATTTTACAGGTATCCATTCCTATCCTACACTTTAGAATTGCTAAACGTGTAATCGACGTAAAAAAAGAGACCTGATAAATGGAGCAGGACTCTTTTTTAAGCAAAGATGATTTTTAACACCCAAGCAACAACAATTTGCCACTCTTTTTATAAATTACTTTTTTCGAATCGAAAAAAGCGAATTTTTAATATTTTCCATATATTTTTGCTTCTTCAACCATTATTTTTGCAAATGTATCGTCAAGAGGCGCAGGGTATTCACAACCAGTAGCCAAAATAAAACCACCGTCTTTTTTATAAGCATCAATTTGTTCTCGGCATTTTGCTCGCAAATCTTCTTCTGTTGCTGTCAATAACCAGCCTGGCTCAACATGGCCAATTAGAGTTACTTTATGTCCATATTTTTCTTTTATTTCTGCTAAATCTTTACAATCTGGTGGAAGGTGCTGATATGAAATAGCAATTGGATCCATTCGTTTAATCTGTTGTTCAAAATAAACACCATTTCCACAATTATGGAGCATTACCATTCCGCCTTTTTCACGGGTATGGTTACTGAGTTCTTCAATGTAAACCCCTTCAAATTCATCCCACATTTCCGGTGACATAATTGTTCGTGAAGCATAAAGTGTATCAAACATAATTGCATGACATCCGGCTTCAATCAAACCTGAGATAAACTCTTTTAATGTTTCCGTGATATTTCTAAGTGCTACTTTGACATCATCGGGGCAAACAAATAAATCAATACATAAATTGTCAAGTCCAGTCATCATACTTAAAATTCCCAGCGGTCCGAAAACAAAACCAACAATCGGCTTTTCCTGTCCCTTTGCTTCGTATAAAAGATGCGCCAATTCAATGTGTTCGCTCATTCTTTTGGTTTCACGTGGATTCAACACTTCAATTTTATGGTAATCTTCTTTGCTCTTAACTAAATGTTTGTTTTTAGCAGGTCCTGCTGCCTTGTTTTTGGAATACTTCAATTCCATCCCCCAGTCAGCCGCTTCAACTGATAAGTCAACAAGGGTACAGATTACATCTACATCTACTTCATCAGTTGCCTTGATGATAGATTCCGCACATTTTTTCACATCCTTTGTCCATTCATCATATCCGATGTCCAAATATTTTCGTGATATACTGTTAATCAAAGGATATACCGGAACGCGATCAGCTTCTTTGTGATTAAGGGCCAATGTAACTCTCTCTAATGAATTCATAAAAGTTTCTCCTTACAACGTTTTTGTTAAACAAAAAAAGCCATCTCTCCAAAGATGACTTCATTGTCTTAAATCATATTATTGATATATGATATCTATGGCATTATTATAGCGAATTACAATAAATACTACAAGCTCAGTATGATTCCTAAAGCGATATCGACTTGTCATTTTTTTCATACAGCGAAAATGCATCTCTTGATTTTGATCTTTATCTGTATTTTTATTATAAAAAATGGTATTTTTCACAAATAGAATATTTTAACGAAACACCGTGAATACAAATTACTAAAATTTCAACACTCCAAAGAAACCTTTAGCAAATAACTTACTTGATTATTTTGCAAACAAAAAGACACTTTTTGCTAGATTTCATCAAAAACGAAGAATCTCGTTTAAGAACTATTGCAAAAACTGTCTTTATTGTATGCTCATTATTTCTAATCATTGATATCAATGAGCGTTTATTTTAATCGACTTATTTATCTCACTTAATTAGTTTTCTAAAGGTTTCATTGTTGGGAACAAAATTACATCGCGAATACTATGCTGGTTGGTAAAGAGCATCACTAGACGATCAATCCCGATGCCAAGTCCACCGGTTGGCGGCAAACCAACTTCAAGGGCATTGATAAAGTCTGCATCGAAAGGATGTGCTTCATCATCACCATCCGATTTTTTCTGAACCTGTGACATAAAACGTTCTTTTTGGTCAATGGGGTCATTGAGTTCTGAGAAGGCATTCGCACATTCCGCACCGTTGATGTAAAGTTCAAAGCGTTCTGTATAACGGGGATCTTGAGGATCTTTCTTTGCCAGCGGTGAAATTTCAACTGGATGCATGGTTACAAAGGTTGGTTGAATCAATTTGTCTTCAACATGTGCATCAAAGACTTCAGCCATAATTTCGCCAACAGAATTTCTATCCGCGACGTCAACATTCAGTTTTTTTGCGGCATCTCTGGCTTCAGACACCTCTGTCATTACGTCAAAATCTACGCCAGTATGTTCTTTAACAAGATCAACCATTCGTTCCCGTTTAAAAGGCGCCTGCAAGCTAATCTGCTTTTCACCATACTCGATGATTTCCGAACCATTGACTTCTCTGCCAAGATAACTATATAACTCTTCCAGCATATCCATCAGATCATTATAATCAGCATATGCTTCATATGATTCCAGCAATGTGAATTCAGGATTATGGGTTGCATCCATCCCTTCATTTCTGAAAACCCGACTCATCTCATAGACCTTATCAAAACCGCCAACTATCAGACGCTTTAGTGGCAATTCTAAAGCAATTCGACAATAAAGGGGAATATCCAAGGCATTGTGATGGGTAATAAAAGGTCTGGCATTTGCGCCGCCAGCAAGGTTTGAAAGAACTGGTGTTTCCACTTCAACAAAGCCTCTTGCATCATAAAATTCCCTGATTTTTCGCATGATCATTGATCGCTTCTGAAAAACCTCTTTGACTTCCGGATTAACAATCAGATCCACATAACGTTGGCGATATCTTAGTTCCATATCCTTGAGCCCATGATATTTTTCCGGCAAAATCTGAAGGGCTTTACAAAGTAGTGTCAATTCCGATACGCGAACGGAGATCTGGCCCATCTTTGTTTTAAAAACCTCACCTTTTATTCCGACAATATCACCAATATCGTATGTCTTTATTTCATCATACTGGTCTGGCAAATTGTCCTTTTTAAGAAACATTTGAATGCGACCAGTTGAATCCTGCAGATCATAGAAAGAGACTTTTCCCTGCCCACGTTTTGACATAATTCGCCCAGCAATCGAGACTTTAGTTTCTTCGAACTGTTCATAATTATCTTCGATTTCTTTCGCATGAGCACTTATTTCATAATGCGTTTCTTTGAAGGGATCTTTTCCGTCATCTTGCAGATTTTTTAATTTGTCCCGTCTTATTTCCAATAATTCACTAAGATTTTCTGTTGACAACTACTTAACTCCTATCTTCTGATTTCCAGAATCTGATAATCTACTTCCCCATCGGGAATCTGCACTTTGATAACTTCCCCAACTTTTCCACCTAACAAGGCTGATCCAATTGGTGATTCATTCGAAATTTTATTATTAAGAGGATCAGACTCAGCCGATCCAACTATTTTATATTCTGCGACAAAATCCATTGCTGAATTCTTTATTTTCACTGTCGACCCCACACCGACATCTTCGGTATGAATCTTTGCATCATCGATGACTTCGATGACTTTAAGCTGCTGCTCAAGTTCAGAAATACGCCCTTCAATAAAACCCTGTTCATTTTTGGCTTCATCGTATTCGGCATTTTCACTTAAATCTCCAAACTCGCGCGCTGTTTTTATTCGCTCAGCTACTTCATGACGTCTAACTGTTTTTAGATGGTCAAGCTCCTGCTTCATTTTATTAAAGCCATCTTGTGTAACCATTTTTTTATTTGTTTCCATTTTTACTCCTTCATCCAATGTCAGCTATTGCTAAAATTATGTGTGACATTATAATTAATATATATATTCATGTCAAGTTATTGCCGATTATTTGCCGATTGTTTCAACTCCCCACATATTATGAATCAATACAGATGGCACTTCAACTGTTCCATCGGGGTTCT
>JASGLP010000042.1 GCA_030156895.1 Eubacteriaceae bacterium
AGCAGAGGGGTCACACCTGTTCCCATACCGAACACAGCAGTAAAGTCCTCTAGCGCCGAAAGTACTTGGTGGGTGACTGCCCGGGAGGATAGGACGTTGTGGGGCTTTTTTGCGCGAAAAATAAAGCCGTGCAAATAAAAAAGCATTAAAAGGAAATGCAAGCTCGCTTGAGCATTTCCTTTTAATGCTTTTTTATTTATAGGGCGTAGCCCGCGACGAGTGTGAGCTGCGCGTAACGAGTGCACGTCTTCATTTGCTGGTTTGCCGGAGAGTAGATACAGGGCAGCCATATGGCTTTTCAATTATTTTTTATTGCATGACGGCTGTTGAATTGGCAAAAACAATTTCATTAAATACTGTCTGATAGTCAGTTCGCATGGATTCAGGGAAATGTTCATCCAGTCGTAATAAGACATTTGCAGCTTGGATGGTGTAGCCAGCGTCCTCTTCGAAAATGCAGAGATAGTCATTGCGTTGCTTGGCGATAGTGTAGTCGTCATAAACTTCGACCATACCTTGGCATGATTGAGTTAAAGTTTCTGACAGGGCATCATCATCGAAACTTGCGGCCTGAGCCAAATTCATGTTGGGCTCTTTGAGCAAGCCTGTGGGATGATGAGGGTCAGTGAAGCTGGTGACTTGGCCGATGGGTAAGCCGGACTGTTTGAGGCTGGCAATAATTTCTTCTGGAGTCAAGTTGCAATGCATGGAAGCATCGGCCTTGACTTTTTCATACTGGTCTTGGGCTTGCGCAATCAAGTGGTTAAAACTAAAATGATCTGTTTTTGCGTAAGCACTGTCATAATGTGTTTGTCTATCTGTATAAAAATAGAGGACGTCATCGACACGTTCAAAGACAATGCTTTGCTTTGGGGTGTTGATGATGGGAAAGCTAAGTTCTAACAAGTTTTGATCGTCAGGGTCGATCTGCCAAGTGCCTACAGAGAGGGTCAGCCCATCATTAGCTCCGTTATAAAAAGTGACGGTGCCGTCTGCCCTAAAATCATAGCCTGAGTAGGGAGCAGTTTCGCCTGAATCATCATCGAGCATGAGTTCCCACATACCAACGATTTCAGTGGATCTTTGACAGGCAGACAGAAGCAGACATGTGCATGCCAGGAGCAGGCTTAAAAAAAGCATTTTTGAATTTATATTCATAAGGTGTCTTCTTTACATTGGTTTTAGCCATGATATCACTGATGACCGGCGGTGTAAAGGAGAAAATCAAAAGATTTCAAAATTTAAGTAGGACAGACTTGTTAAGAACATTAGTCCTAGGACTATAAGGCTATTGATTGACAAAGCGCTTTCATATGCTATAATGTATTTAATCAAATAAAAATTGCACAGGGGAGCTTGTTTGACAGGCTGAGAGGAAGTATGTAGCTTCGACCCTTTACCTGATGCGGATAATGCCGTCGTAGGAAGTGAGTTAAATTGCATGTCTTTAGACTTCCGTGACCGGGAGTCTTTTTTGTTTTTAGAAATAAAACGGGCAGTTGAAAAACACTTAGCATTTTTCCCTAATTCTATAAAAAAGATTTTCGATAAGGAATAATCGTATTATATTTCTTTGGGCTCAACTTTGCGATGAATATTTTATGAGCCACAGGTAAAGCCCATGCAAGTTACAAAGAAAGGAAAGTTTATGAACAATGAAAAAACGTTAGTCTTTTCAAATGGGCTGATCTGGTTTGGAGCAGGTGTTTCGATTGATCTTATTTCTGATGGAAAAAATGCTTGCGTGATTAGAAACGAACATCCGTTGATGGCAAAAATTACCGGAACAGCTTGTATGCTCACTGCACTTTTGACTGCTTTTATAGTGGCAAATCAGGATCAGATTTTTGAAGCCGCAATAGATTTCGTTTGTGGCATAGGACTTTGCGGTGAAAAGGCCAATAAACGAATGAGTGATAAAGATGGTAATGCCATTTATCAAAATTTTTTGATTGATACAGTCTTTAATCTTAATGGCAATGCGCTGGAAAATGGAGCAAAATATGAACTGTGCTAAAGAAAATATGCGCCTTTACGCGATTACTGATCGCTCCTGGCTAAAGGGGAAACGTCTTATAGATCAGGTTGAACAGGCCTTAAAAGGTGGGGCAACCTGTATCCAGCTGCGAGAAAAGAATTTAAATGAAGAAGAGTTTTTAAAAGAGGCTTTTGAAATCAAAGCGCTTTGTCAGCAATTTACAGTTCCCTTTTTTATTAATGACAATGTTGATATTGCTATAAAATGCGGTGCTGATGGCATTCATGTCGGACAGCGGGACATGGCGGCAGGTGACGTTCGGGCAAAAATTGGTGATCAGATGATGCTTGGTGTTTCAGCCCAGACGCTTGAACAGGCACTTATGGCGCAAAGAAATGGTGCCGATTGCTTGGGGGTTGGCGCGGTGTTTGCAACTTCCACAAAATTGGACGCTGATGCGGTCAGTCACAAAACTTTAAAAGACATCTGTGATGCTGTATCCATTCCGGTTGTAGCAATTGGCGGAATCAGTAAATCAAACATGATGAAGCTGGCTGGAAGTGGTGTGGATGGTGTTGCTTTGGTCAGTGCAATCTTTGCCAGTGACAATATCGAAAATGAATGCCGGGAATTATTATCTTTGTCTGAAGCGATGGTAAAAATATGAAAATCAGTGGCGCCATTTTTGATCTGGATGGGACTTTATTTGATTCAATGTTTATTTGGGATTCCATCGGTTCGAACTATCTCCGCTCCCGAAATATCGAGCCTGAGACAGGTCTGGATGAGCGTTTTAAAAAGATGTCGATTGTTGAGGCGGCTCGCTATTATCAGAAAGTCTATGGAATCACCGATAGCATCCAAACGATTATTGATGGGGTCAATCAACAGATTGAAAGAATTTATGCCGAAGAAGTGATGCTAAAACCCTATGTTTCCGAAATGCTTGCTAAAATGGCTGAACAAAATATAAAAATTTGTGCGGCAACAGCAACTGATCGATATCTGGTGGAGTCAACGTTAAGAAATCATAATATAGAAAAATATTTTTCAAACATTCTTACTTGTACTGAGGTGGGAGCTGGAAAAGATTCACCTTTAATCTATGAGAAATCTCTTGAAATAATCAAAACCGATAAAAGTGAAACGCTGGTATTTGAGGATGTTTTACACGCAATTGAAACAGCCAAGGGCGCAGGTTTTACTGTTGTTGGCGTTTGCGATAAGTCTGCAGCAGATGAACAGCAGCAAATCATGGCGATATCGGACGACTATATTTGGTCTTTTAAAGAATGGAGTGATAAGAATTTATGAAAAAAGTACTGACCATAGCAGGCTCTGATTCAAGCGGAGGCGCAGGCATTCAGGCCGATATTAAAACAATCACTGTTCATAAAATGTATGCAATGACTGTTATTACCGCCATCACTGCTCAAAATACCACCGGTGTATATGAAATTATGGATGTGACGCCGGAAATTGTTGGAAAACAGATAGATTGCATCTTTGAGGATATCCGCCCGGATGCGGTTAAAATAGGTATGGTATCAAGTGAGCCAATTATTGAAATAATTGCCCAGAAGTTAAAAGCGTATCAGGCTGAAAATATTGTGATCGATCCGGTGATGGTTTCGACCAGCGGTTCAAAGCTATTATCTGATGACGCAATGACTTCATTGATCAATAAGCTTTTGCCTCTTGGTATGGTTATTACACCTAATATTCCGGAAGCTGAAGTTTTAAGCCAGATCAAAATAAAAGATGAAAAAGATATGATCACAGCTGCCCAAATTATTTCAAAAGATATCGATGGGGCAATCATGGTAAAAGGTGGACATCTTGTTAATGATGCGACGGATCTTTTGTATGCAAATGGTGAGAAACACTGGTTTAAATCCCCGCGGATTAATACCACCAATACACATGGAACCGGTTGTACGCTTTCTTCGGCGATTGCCTGTAATCTTGCCAGTGGAATGCCTTTACCCGAAAGCATTCAAAAGGCCAAGGAATTTTTATCAGGGGCCTTGGAGGCCGGGCTCAATTTAGGTAAAGGAAGTGGGCCTTTAAACCATATGTATTTATTGTAACAAGCCGGGAAGAATGGTCTTCCCGGCTTGTTCTATTTAATGGCGAAAAAGACAGCAAAGTTCAGATATTTGAAAATACAGTCGGCTTTTGAAAAGCCGATATCCTGAAACCAGTTTAGTTGACTAAAAAGAGGCGCTGTCTGGTCAAACGAAGTCCGATGATAGAATGCTGCAAGCTCGTCTTCAGAAACACCGCTTTGTTTAACAAAATTATGCCAGATAGAGATGATCTGATTTTCAATTAGTGGGTCGGGACTTAAAACCTGATCAGCATTAACAAAGATTCCACCATCTTGTAAACAGGAAAAACAGTTGTGATAAAGTTGTTTTTTGTTCTCATCACTAAGATGATGAATGGATAGTGCGGAGACAATTCCGTCAAATTTTTCGTCAAAGGTGTGAGATATATAGTCATCGGTAATATAATTAAGATTTTCATTGCCGGTAAAGCGTTGTTTAGCCAGATTAAGCATATCTCCGGCCTGGTCGATTAATGTGATTTGGGCATGGGGGTAAGCAGCAAGTACATAGGCTGACATGAGTCCAGTTCCGGCACCAAGATCGAGAATTTTTGGGCAGGTCGTATCAAAGTTTAAAATAGAGATTGCTGATTGGTAAAAAGTTTCATAGAGAGGGATAAAAAACTGACGGTTGGCATCGTAATCCTGACTGTACTGGTTAAAAACTTCTTTTAAATGCATAAGATAACCTCTTTTCTTTGATGATAACAACAAACTGTCAGTGGAAGAATCCAAGCAGCTGGTTGAAAAAAATATTCAGAAAAAGAATTTGATCATGAAATTACAGGGGCTGGCCTTTAAAGCCTTACATTTTAAAAATCGAAAAGGATTTTGCTCAATGATAACACTTTTAAGCCATTAATTATAGTCTGAAATCGATGGCAAAATAAAATAGGTGGTATTGTTTGTTTTTTTCGGGATAGAAGTGGTATAAAAACTACAAAGAACTGGATTCAACGAAAAATTTTCGATTGGAGGGAGAATAATGATCTATATTCCAAAAGAATGGCTGAAAAATGAGGATAATGAGCAAAAGGTTCAAGGCATTTTGAGTAAATATTTTATTAATGATATTAATTATGATATTACCTTGATGACGAGAGAACTTGAGGCAATTGGAGAAACGATTATAATCGAAAAAATAAAAACAGGTGCGATCAGTGCCTGAAAGATGGTGATTACAAAAGGCTGCCTAGATGGCAGCCTTTTGAGCGTTGACAAACTTCGCTAAGCAATTAAATTTAGGAGTCTGTGCTTAAGTAATAAAAATAACATCTTTTTATGGTCGAAAAGTGTCTGCTAAAACTCGCTGTCACGCAACCTTTCAACGATGCTTTGTCTGGCAATTATCCGATAGATAAGAAGTGGAATTGCACATCCCAAGAGCATAAAAACAGGAGTTAATAATAGAATCGGTACAATACTTATGTGAGTGGTAAAAAACCATAAGATAGAACTTAGTGCAATGGCCAGCAGGGGATTAATAATCAAAGAAATGATGATCGCTATTATAATGCAGGAGCAGGCGTACAGCATGCCTTCAGCAACCAGCATGGTTTTTAGCTGTTTGCCTGTCATGCCAATGGATTGAAGCATGGCGAACTGATGTCGTCGCGCCAGGATGCCAGAAAGGTTGGCGTTAAAAAAATTAAGCATACCAACTAAGCCAATAATTAAACACAAGAGGCTTCCGGAAACGAAAAACATCCTTTGAAAGCTTTTGAATTCGTTCTGATAGGTGGCTTTACTTTCATAACGCACTTCAGGGTTGATGGTTTGACAATAATCGCTTAAATAGCTTTCTATCGTAGTGTTGGCGGTATCATCAGCGGTATCAAAGGTGTATAGCATGATGTCATTTGTACCACTATCCAGCATAAAAGAATTAGCTGACATTACAAATTCATCCGAACCGTAATAACGATAACTAAGCGATGTGGGGACCGTGACCAGTGCCGCAACGGTATAATTGATCTCCCGATAGGATAAGGCACGGCTAATATAAGGCATACTATCCGGAATTGAAGCGCTATCATTGAATATTTGACCGGTATCAGGGTTTACATATTCCCATTGGTCGACGTAACGAAGCGTGACAGTATCGCCGATTTTAGCCCAGTTGGAGGAGATGATAGGATTGCTGTAATCATCTTCCATATAGACCGCCGCGATTGTGCCAGGCTGATTTAAAAGATTCAAGTCGCCTTCTAGAACTTTCAGTTTACTAAGTGGATAGTCCTCCATTCCGTAGATTTGAACATCGCTAGCTACTTTTCCATCAGCACTGTATTCGGCATTATCAAGCATCTGATCGACCGTATCCGCATCATTCCATTGGCCATAGCGATTGCGATAAAAATCTTCGGAAATAAATTCCTGAACAGAAGAGGTCTTTCCGTAAATTGCGCCGCCGCTTTCAATTCCGGGTTGGGCCCTGAGGTCATTGAGGGTTGCTTCATCAAGTGCTGAATCATCTGAAAACAAGTTGCCAGTTTGGAAGTAATTGGCGCTGGCAACAATAAAATCGCTGACTGATTTATCGGCCAGATATTTATCCATATCGAATCCGTTGGTAAATAGAACCGTGGCATTAAAGAGAACCACGGCCAAGGTCATAGAAAAAATGGTAATGGCTGTTTTTTTGCGGTTGCGACCGAGATTGGCTTTGGCCATTGCAAAAAGTGATAGCTGTCCGGCTTTTCGGCGAGTCAGACTGTGATGATCATTTTCAGTATAGCGAACAGCTTCAATTGGCGTAATTCTGGCCGCCATTTGACCAGGTTTGCGGCAGGATAATAATAGGGTTAATAGCGCAAAACAGGCCGAAAGAATAAAAATTACTGGTTGATGAGAAACCGTATCGATATCAACACCATTTAATTGCGAAAGAATCAGAGGGGTCAGCTTTATTCCAATCAGCCAGCCGCACAAAAGACCGATCGGAATGCCGATCATACTTAAAGTCAAGGCTTGGCGGTAAATAAGTGAGCGGATCTGTCGGCTACTGGTGCCAATTGTTTTTAAGAGCCCGTAAAAACGAATATCAGAGACAACTGAAATCTGAAAGATGTTATAAATAATCAGATAACCTGTCACAATGATTAAAAACAGCAGGAGTAAGATGGCTAGGGTCGTTGTTAAATCAAAATTATCGGACAGCTGGGCACCGGTATATCCCCAATTGACACCTGTGGCGATATAGTTATTTTGACTGGGATCATCACTTTGAAAGCCGTTTTCTAAAAGCATGGTCTGGAGCTTTTGATCGATATTACGACTGTTTGAAAACATCACATCCAAATTCCATGATCCTGTCATACCATCATTACCGGGAACACTGATATTCAGTTCATCAAGAATCTGATTAAGGCGACTTTCGGGGATCAAGATGTGGTTGGCATTAGTGGCCTGGTCAGCTTCCCACCATCCACTCAGGATAAAAGTCTGAGTGGTTTCGACGCCATCAACAGTAAAAGTGACGGTAAAAGGGGCGCCGATTTCAGGCTCTATTCCCAGTAAAGCCAGAACTTTTGTGTCAGTGGCGGCTTGATTGCTGCCCTCTTGGGGAAGACTTCCGGCAACAGGATCACAGTACATAAAATGGGCCTGACTGGCATCGGAGTAACCGACTTCCACATGAGATTTATTAAAGGGAGAATCTTCGGGCATACCAAGAAATCGTCTGAGACCAGCCTCTTCGATCAGCGGGTGAGACTTCAGTGTCTGGTATTGCTCGGCAGTCAGGTATTTAAAGCCACCATGGGCAAAACCGCCAACCTGTCTGAAATTGGCTGTTTCGAAGGAGGCATTAATCGACAGGATGACAGTGAAAAGTGCAGTAAATAATACTGTTGTC
Organism: Eubacteriaceae bacterium; assembly: GCA_030156895.1. GTDB lineage: Bacteria > Bacillota > Clostridia > Eubacteriales > Eubacteriaceae > Acetobacterium. The sequence continues at coordinate 7,945 of JASGLP010000042.1, forward strand.
AGAATGATAGCGGTGATTGTGATGATGTTTCGGCTTTTGGTTGCCTTTAGGCTTTTTAAGGAAAGGTTTCGGATGCATTTTCGATTGGCGACACGAATCATGATAGCCCTCCCACAATACAACCATCTTCAATCCGGACGATCCGATCAGCCATTTGTGCAATTTCTTCATTATGGGTGATCATAACAATGGTTTGCAGAAATTTTTCGCTGCTGACCTTTAAAAGCCCCATGACATCCTGGCTGCTTTTGCTGTCAAGATTGCCGGTTGGTTCATCGGCCAGGACTATGGCTGGTTTGGATGATAGCGCCCGGGCAATTGCGACCCGCTGCTGTTGTCCGCCTGACAAATTATTTGGCAGGCTGTTCATTTTCTGAGTTAAACCCAAGGTGGTCAGGATCAGTTCGACAAAATCTTTGTCTTCCCGGTTACCGTCCAGCTGAATTGGCAGGACAATATTTTCGTAAACATTGAGAACCGGAATCAGGTTGTAGTTCTGAAAGACAAAGCCGATTTTTCGGCGTCTGAAAATCGTCAGTTCTTCATCATTTGATGCCGAAAGCTCTTTCCCATCGACTGCGACCTTTCCTTCAGTCGGCCGATCTAGCCCGCCCATCATATGAAGAAGCGTTGATTTGCCGGAACCGGATGACCCAACAATGGCGACAAATTCGCCTTTATTGATGGTTAAGCTTACATCATCAAGTGCTTTGGTTTGTGTTTCACCGCTGCCATAATACTTTTTCAGGTGACTGGTTCTTAGAATAATCATATGACCTCCATAAATTTTCTTAAGACATACTTTATCATATGAATCTGTCCAGGCTCTGTCTGAAATCTGACAGAATTGTCAGATTTCAAGCTCGGGGAAGAAATAAAGAAAATGTGGACCCGGAACCGGGACGACTAGCTACTTTTATATAGCCGCCTTGTCTGCTGGCAATTTCCCTGACCAGATAGAGACCGATACCTACCCCTTCAATGTCTTTCGTTTTTTCAGACCGGTAGAAGCGCCTAAAAATTTGAGCCTGCTCAGCTTCGGCAATTCCAATTCCGGTATCAGCAATATCAATCCGACAAAAAAGTTCATAGGCAAGGACGGTTATTGATACCTTTCCGCCGATAGGACTATATTTGATGGCATTATCCAGCAGATTACAGATTGCTTCTTCGGTCCATTTGGGATCAAAAACAGCCCTTTCCTCAGTAGCTTCAAGCTGTAAAGTTATTTTTTTTGAAGATGCATTTAAATAAAATGAGGAGACAGCCTTTTCGAGCAGCGTAAAAAGCGGCTTTTTTTCCACATGAAAAGTAAGGACGCCTGTTTCCAGACGAGAAGTTTTTACCAAGGCTGAAATTAATGATTGTAATTTTTCAGTTTGACATTGAAGTTCAGCAAGGCAAATTTGGCTTTCTTGCGGTAAGTCGTGTTCGGCCAGAAGCTCGGTGTAAACGAGGATGTTAGATAGTGGTGTTTTAGTTTGATGAGAAATATCTGAAATCAGGGCTTTGATTTTTTCCTTTTCTGCTTCAAGATTTTTTGATGAAATTATACTGGCTCGCAGGTAGTGAGAAAACTTGGATTCAATTGCAGACAAAAGACTCTCGTCGAATTTGTCTACAGAAAAATTTCCCTGTATTACTGCTTCAATCATGTTATCAAGCTTTTGCAAGGTTTCCTTTTCGCGATGACGACAGGTTAAAGCATAAAAGAGAGCTGCAGCTGATAGTAAAAGATAAATTATAATTAGCAATTCGTACATATCATTCAACCTTCCAGACATAACCGATCCCATAAACAGTTCTCAGGTATTTGGGCTTCGATGGCTGGTCTTCAAGTTTATTGCGGAGCCGTTTAATCGTAACTGACAGGGCATTCTCATCCACATATTCGGCACCATCAGTCCAGATCCGATCAATCAGATCGGCACGTGATAGGGTAATTCCTGGATTATTGATGAGTAGGCGCAAAAGTTTTTGTTCCGTTTTACTGAGATCGATTTTTTCTTGCTTTTTATAAAAGGTCATGTGGTCAAAATTAAAAAGAAAACCATCGACCTGATAGAGGCTTCCACTGCCTGCAGTTCGTCTGATCTGGGTATTGACTCTAGCCCGCAATACAGCTAAAGAAAAGGGCTTGGTTATGTAATCATCAGCGCCTAATTCTAAGCCTGATACGATATCGGTTTCCAGATCATTGGCGGTCAGTAAAATGACCGGAAGGCTGCTTTTTTGACGCAATTCAACTAAGAGATCAAGACCGCTGCCATCGATCAGGTTGATATCAAGAATTAGCAGATCAAAGTGTGTATTATCTAAAATTAAACGTCCCTCCTTGAGGCTATGGCAGATTGCGATTTCGATTATATCGCTTTGTAAGGACAATTGGATGCCCTGGCTGAGGGAGAGGTCATCTTCAATCAGTAAAATTTTCTTTTTATGAGTATGCATATTAATCACCTGATTTATTTATTTCAAACTATAGTATATCATGAATGCTGATGATTTTAGCATTACAATATCGATTTGACAAATTCAGTATCATGTTATACAATATAGTTAATGGAATTATGTATTGCAAGATACTGAAATGGAGTTTTAATGTGATTTCTTCGCAAATGTTAAAAGGTGTATTAGAAGGCTGTATTTTAAAATTTATTGCTCAAAAAGAAACCTATGCCTACGAAATTTCGCGGCGATTAGAGGAATTTGGCTTTGAAGCAATTTCTGAGGGGACAATTTATCCAATCATTTTACGCCTGCAAAAAAATAATCTGATTGAAGCAGTTTTTCAGAAATCAAAAAGTGGTCCTAAACGAAAATATTATTATCTAACGGAAGATGGTGCCCAGGCCCTTGAACAATTTGAGGAAAATTGGCGGGAACTGGAGCTGGCGGTTAATCATATACTAAACAATGGAGCGGAGAATGAATAGAGTTAAGGAATTGATTAAAAAAAATAATGAGCGGGAAAAGGTGATGCTGAATGAGAACGTTCAGATTTATACCAATATGATTGTTTATTTAAGGGGATCTGAATTATCGGACTACAATCAGGAAGTGGTTAGAGAAGATATTATTGCTTTGATCCTGGAAGGTCAGGATCGTGGTGATTCGATTCAAAAAGTGATGGGTGAGAATTATAAAGAAATTTGTGATGAAATTATTGATGCCATGCCTAAAAAGACGAAAAAGGAAAAAATACTAGAATTTTGCCAAATAGCATTCAATGCTTTAGCAGTTTTAGGTTTAATTCGTTTAGGGGGAGTTCTGATAGATTTTTTCACGGGAAATAAAAGTTTGATTTTCACATTGACAGTGGGCCAAATATTGCAAGGTGTTTTGATATTAAGTATGGCAAACATAATGGTCAATCATATTACTAAAAATTCTTTTGACTTAAAAGGCAGTAGGTTATATATTCTAGTGGTTGCAATTTTTTTCACCCTTATTTTACTGATGGGGTATTATTTGAAAATGGTTGTGATTAGATTAGCGATTTGGATAGCGGTGATACTGATCTTTAGTCTATTTATTATTGCAAAACTGATCGATCAAAAATTATCAAACGCCAATTAAATCAGAAAATAATACAGAGAACGGAAGGTTAAGATGCTATTTAAAGAAACAGGAAAGGCGATCAATCCTAAAATGATCTTTTTGCATGGCGGAGGATTATCAGCCTGGTCTCTAGATTCAGTGGCTGCGCTGCTGAAAGATCGGTTTTATATTATTAGGCCGGTGATCGATGGTCATGGAGAAGACGGAAAGGAAACATTCTTAAGCATTGAAGATTCAGCGGCAAAGCTGATTGATTATATCGATCACCATTGTAATGGAAAGGTTCATTTGTTATGCGGTCTATCAATTGGGGCGCAAATTGTTACAGAAGTTTTGGCTAAGAGACAAGATATTACAGATTTCGCAGTAATCGAAAGTGCCTTAGTCATACCGATCAAAAAAACAACAGCAGTGATGGCACCAATTAATGCACTGTCCTACGGACTGATTGGGAATAAGTCCTTTTCAAAAATGCAGGCCAAAGCACTTTGCTTGCCACCAGAAAAGTTTGAGCCTTACTATCAGGATAGCTTAAGAATGTCAAAACAGTCTCTGATGAATATGGCAAGGAGCAATGGTACTTACGCATTAAAAAAAGATATTTCTAAAACTAAGGCTAAAGTTTTAATTGTTGTGGGTCAGAAAGAGCTTAGTATAATGAAAAAATCCGCTCTCTTATTAAATCGTGAAATTCCTCACAGTCGATTGTTGGTGGTCAAAGGCATGAAGCATGGTGAACTGTCCTTAAAGTATCCTGAAAGATTAGTTGAATTGATAAAGGAACTGTTGTCGACCTCTGATAGCTTAGATTTCGAGAAGGCGTAGATTAAACATAAAAAAAATCAAATCATTAGGCACGACCTTCTATTTCTAAAAACTTAAAAGCTCTTGAATACCAAAAGCAAAGCCATCATCTGTATTTGCGCTAGTTACATGGTTAGCACTGTTTTTAACCTGGTCGCTGGCATTAGCCATAGCAACCCCCATTCCTGCAATTTTTAGCATGGGGATATCATTTTCATGATCACCGAAGCAGATTAAATCACGGTGATTAATATTTAAGATTGATGCTAGTTTTGCGACTGCTGAGGCTTTTGAAACAGTTGAATGCATGATTTCCAGGTTGCTGGACCATGAACTGGTCACGGTAATTGCTTCCTGGTCGGATAAGATTTGCGCAATTTTATCTAGCGTATCGCGCTTAGGGCTGTTAAATTGAATTTTTAAAAGCTCATGCGGATTGCTTGAAAAATATGCATAAAGATCTGGGATTAATCGGATCTCAACTTGATTTTCTTGGCTAACGGTTTTGTTCTTCTCGATATATTTTAATACGTTATCAGCAATTTTGTCGGTGAAGTAAGTATTCTCATCATAAACATTTAAGCTGACATCAAATGATTTGGCTAATTTTAAAATGTTCAAGGCATCAATTTCTTGAATAGGCTGTTTATACAGTGTTTTTTTTTGCCCAAAATCATAGATTACCGCACCATTGCAGGCAATGATCGGATCCTTTAAATCTAAATCGGCAGCAATTATTTTTGCTGATGAAAGAATCCGGCCGGTGGCAATTGAAAACTGATAGCCATTTTCGAAAAGTCTTGCAATTGTTTCGCGGTTTCGGCTTGAAACCTGGTCACAATCATTTAACAGGGTGCCGTCTAAATCACTAACAATAAGTTTATACATTTGTAAGATTCCTTTTTATTTTAAACATATCAGATTTAAGAAAACTTTGCAAGTTTGAAATATTTCACAATCAATTAGTATGGTGTTGCCACATATAAAATGAAAAAAATTACGCATCTAATGCGGTTGTAATCCCATAAATTAAGGCATATAATAAGCGTGTCAAAATAATAAGCATTCAATTGGTGATATAATTGCCACATTTCACAAGGAGGTGAAAATGATGCTGTCTGAGCGATGCCGCAGTATAGTGAGCTGTCTTCTACAAAATGAAAAGCATGTCAAAGTGGTAGATCTCGCAAGAGATTTCAATGTCAGCTCGCGAACGATCCGATATGATCTGGATCAGATTGATGAGTGGTTAAAACAAAAAAACATCGCACTTCACAGAAAACCCCGGGTTGGGGTTTGGATTGCAGATACTGCAGAAGCAAAAGAAAAACTCAGTGAATTGATATCAGAAGCAACTGTTTCAAAAAACTTATACCTATCGCCTGAGGAACGGCAAAATTTAATTTTAAGCACTTTCTTTCAATCGGATGTCCCAATAACAGCCTTGTCATTAGCTGAAAAAATCGATGTCAGTCGATCGACTGTGTTTAAAGATTTGGAGGGAGTCGAACGTTGGCTAAATGATCGGGACATTGAGCTTCAGCGAATCGCCAATAAAGGCCTGCAAATTAAAGCATCTGAAAGTCGATTGCGAAAAGGCTTTCTGGAATATATTTATGAAAATTTCGATCAGGAAAAAATTCTGGATTTTTTAAGAAACAGTCATTTAAAAAGCGACAATCATCAACGGATAAACTATCTTTTTAATTATCAGATCAATGAAATGTTTGAAAAAATCGATGTTGAAGAAATAGAAAAGATCATCAAACATCTGGAAAAACAATTAAATGTACACTTTGCCGATACAGCCTTTGCGGGTCTGATGATTCATATTGCAATTGCCATTGAAAGATTGCGTCGCAATGAAAAAATTGAAATGCCAATCGAACAGTTGCAAAATTTACAAAAAACGCAAGAATTTTTGCGTTTAAAAGATCTGATGAAGGTTGTTGAATCAACTTATAAGATAACGATTCCGGACACGGAAATTGGTTATATTACTGTTCATGTGTTAGGTGCAAAGTTGCGTGACCACTTTCATAATGACAACAAAGCAATGACTGTGCAGAACGATGAGAAGATCATCGAAATTATTGATTTATTTATTAGGCAAGTCAGCATTGATTTACACACTGACCTTTCAAAGGATTTTGAGCTGAGAAAAGGTCTCTATGTTCATATCAGACCGGCTTTGGAGCGGTTGAAGTATGGTCTTGAAAATCATAATCCCTTGCTGGATGATATTTTCAAGTATTATCTTGCCATCTTTGAAATCTGTTCAGTTAGAATAAAGGTATTTGAAGAAGCATTTACTGTGATTTTCAATACAGATGAAATTGGCTATATCGTTTTGCATATTGGGTCAGCGCTCGAACGTCTGAACGAGCAACCGATTAATCAAGCGATCAGGGTGATTATTGTTTGTGGTTCTGGTATTGGAACGGCAAAAATGTTATCTAGCCGGATTAGAAAAGAATTGCCAGAGTTGGAAGTGATCGCTGAATTATCTGTATTGGAGTTGGATGATCCGGCAATGGACAGAGCAGATTATATTATTTCCAGCATCACAATTAGTCGCAGTCTCAAAATCCCGTGTATTAATGTGAGCCCGTTATTAACTGTTGAGGATATGAATGAGTTGCGGCGAATTTTCGGTAGGCATGATCATTCGTATAATAAAACAAAAAGTCAATATGAAACGCTGATGGAGATTATTGCAAAAAACTGTCAAATAATAGATGATCAACAACTGCAGAGAGATCTTTTTAGTTTTTTGAATGGAGACAGTATTTTAACACAATGGGGTCTGATGGATTTTTTGAATGCGTTCACGATTACATGTAAAATTGAGGCAAATAATCTTGAGGAAGCAATTCGTCAAACTGCCCAGCCTTTATTAAAAAGAAAATGGATTGAGAACAATTATGTTAAGCGCGTCATAAAGAATTGTAAACGACTGCCCCAGCATTTTGTTTTAATGCAAGGTTTAGTAATGCCACATGCTGAAACAGGAAATGATGTTTTAAGAACTTCAATGAGTCTGGGAGTATTAAAAGAACCGGTGACCTATGGCGATTTTAAAATAAGCGTGATTTTATTGTTAGCCGTTCGTGAGAATAATTATGAAAAAGCCATGGAAGAGGTATTGATTATTTTGGAGGATGAAGCACTCATTCAAAAATTGACGGACTGTGATAAAGGGGATGAGGTTACAAAGGTGATTTCTAATATCCTTGATCAGTCGGAGTGATGTGGCAAATAAAAAATGTTGCCATAATTTAAAAAAGTTAAAAGCTGTGTCACTTGAAAGGAGGTGTTGCGATTGTAATGTTGAGCGGGGACTACAAAATCAAGAAAGGAGGAAGTTGAATGTTTAAAGTATTAACAGTATGCGCGGTTGGTGTTGGTTCAAGTCTGATGTTGAAAATGAATGCCGGAACAATCCTAAAAAATCACGGTTATAAAGCCAGTATCGAAAATACAAATATGTCCGGGGCAAGTGGCTGTCGAGTGGATATCCTGATTACAACTGAAGATGTTTATAAGCAGATTAAAAATGTCAACACAAAAGAAGTGGTTATTTTGAAAAATATGGTCAGTAAAAAAGAGTTGGAAGAAAAATTAATTCCAGTTTGTCAAAAACTTGAAGGTTAATGAAAAAGGACTAAAGTTAAAATCGCTTAAAGAAACACGGGAATGTTATCAGAACGATCAAAAACTTCAGTCTATTAAATTATAACACAGATTATATGATAGGGGTAAAAAGATGCAATTAATTAATTTTATTGCGAATCAGATATTTGCTGAGCCGGCAGTTCTTTTCGGCTTAATTGTTTTGCTGGGGCTTCTGCTTCAAAAAAAAACAGCCAGCGAAGTAATGGTTGGAACAGTTAAAACAATTATTGGTTACTATGTGCTAATTGGTGGGGTGACATTATTACAAAATGCGATCATGCCACTCAGCACATGGATGCAGGCAATATTCGGTGTGCAGGGTATACAACCGCAAGAATTTGTTGTAATGGGGGTTGTTATGGAGACCCATGCCGGTCAGGTAGGCGCTGCGATCATGATCGGATTTGCGCTAAACATTTTGCTGGCGCGTTTCACAAGACATAAATACATTGCTATAACCGGGCATCTAATGTTGCACTGGGCAGCATGGATTGTGGGGATGGTTGCAGCGACTGATTTATCACCTGTAATGGTAGTGCTCGTATCGGGAGCCATCTGCGGTGTTCAATATTGGCTTTCACCGACGATTATCCACTATTTTATGCGCAAGACAGATAGGATGACTGATGAATGGTCTTTATACTGTCATGAGGTAGTGGGAATTACAATCGCATCAACGCTTGGAAAAATTGTTGGTAACAAAGATAAACGATGTGATGATCTTAATGTGCCGGAAAGTTTTGAGTGGCTTCGTGATACCACAGTGGGAATGGCGGTTATCGCTTCAATTATTTGGGTCATCATCGGATTGATCGCTGGACCGACCGTTATTTCAGAACAGGCTGGTAGTCAGAATTGGATTATCTATCTGATTCTTTTGGGAATTCAGTTTTCTGGGGGCTTATCCGTTTTACTTTATGGAGTTCGTATGCTGATTGGTGAATTGGTGCCTGCTTTTGTGGGGATTTCTGAAAAATTGGTACCAGGTGCAATTCCTGGCCTTGATTATCCAACGGTTTTCCATTTCGCTCCAAATGCTGTATTCATTGGCTTTATTTTCAACCTGTTAGGTGCAATTGTGGCAACGGCATTAATGGTTGTCTTTAAGTCCCCGATTGTCATCTTGCCGGCAGTCTGGATTAATTTTTGGCAGGGTGCTTTGGTCGGAATTTTTGCAGATGTTTACGGTGGTAGACGGGGAACGATAATTATTACCTTCCTGACGGGCTTACTGTCAGCGCTTGGTTGGGCCTTTATCTATCCTTTGCAGGGAATTGCCGCCGATTGTGGTGCGGTTTACAATTATACAGACAGTGCTTCTTATGGAGCTATTTTAGCCTATATTATTAGTCTATTTTAAAAGAACTTGACGGAGAAAAAAATGTTAATTGAATTAGTAAAAGAAGAAGTCATCAGACTGAATTTCAAAGCCGAAAACAGCGAAGAAGCGATTCGATGTGCGGGTCAAATGCTAGTTGAAACAGGAAAAGTGACCAGTAATTATGTGGATGAAATGGTTAAAATGTCTCAGGAAATCAAAGGCTATATTGTACTGGCGCCCGGCATTGCTATGCCTCATGCGCGTCCGGAATATGGGGTGAAAGAAATCGGCTTGTCGATTTTAACGCTGTCTACACCCATCCCCTTTGGAAATGATGCCAATGATCCAGTTAAATTAGTAATTGCACTAGCGGCAAAAGATAATACGACTCATTTAAAGCTGCTACAGGAATTATCGCTGATGCTGGATAATGATTCTATTGTCGAAGAATTTTCAAATTGTCAGAATAGTCAGGATGCCTTAGATATTGTTAGAACATTTGCATCGTAGTTAGAATAGAAAGGAATTTAATATGAATAAAATAAAGGGCGTTGTCCCACCAATGATCACACCATTTGATGAAATTGGCAATCTTGATGTTGAGGGGCTTGAAAAACTGGTCGATTATCTCAGTGACCAGGTAGATGGTTTATTTGTAACAGGTTCTTATGGCTGTGGTGCTTTAATGAACTTAGATGAACGCAAAAAAGTTGTTGAAATGTCAGTAAAAAAAGCGGCAGGCCGAATACTGGTAATCGCTATGGTTGGCTCAACCAATAATCGTGATTCGATCGATCTGGCAAAACATGCTGAAGTGGCTGGCGTTCAATCAGTTGCAGCAGTGGGTCCATATTACTTTAAACATAATAAAGAGAGTCTACTGAAGTTTTATCGAGAACTGATTGATGCTGTTGAAATTCCGGTTTATTTATATGATAATCCCGGTTTTCAGGGCTACGAAATTGATGTTGACCTTGTAGAGGAGCTAAAGGATTGCGGCTTAGCCGGTGTTAAGGATGCAACCTTTGATATCTTGAAACATGCTTCCTATCAACGGCTGCTAGCGGATGAAAATTTTGATGTTGTATTGGGAACGGAAGCAATGTGGCTATCAGCTCGAGCTTTAGGATGCGAGGCATTTATTCCAGGTCTGGCTAATGCTTTCCCCGAGATTTGTAAAAAAATGTATGAAGAAGGCATACAGGATGATTTTAAAGCTTGTAAAACGACGCAATTCAAGGTCAATAAAATGCGCGATATCATGTATCTGGCAAAATCCACACAATTAGCGATCTATGCCATGCTGGAAATCCGTGAGATAGTAAAATGCTATCCGAGAGCACCATTTATCGCGGCTAATGAGGCTGAGAAAAAAGCGATTAGAAAGGCTTTAGTCGAACTTGGTATGATGTAATTCTTGTCCGGGAGTCTTTGACTCCCGGGAAAAAAGGAGGAAAAATGAAACTGATTGATATTTCTCAAACATTGGAAAAACCGATGGCAGGGTATCCTTCTCTGCCATCTTTTGAACGAAAGTGGTTACGTCATTACCAAAATGGCGATGAAAATGCTGTCTCACAAATTACGATGGCAGTCCATAATGGAACCCATATGGATGCCCCATACCATTATTGTGAAAGTGGCAGAAAGATTCTAGAAGTTGAACTAGAACGTTACTATGGGCTTTGCCAAGTGATCGAAGTGCCTCAGGAATACAAATCAATCAGCTTGGATTTTGTGGAGCAGTTTGAAGATTTGGCTGAAAGAGTTTTGTTTAAGACATCAAATTCCGCATTAAGATATGAAGACAAAAAATTTCATGAAGATTTTGTTTTTTTAGAGGGCAATGCCGCAGCATATCTGATTGAAAAAGGCGTGAAGCTGATTGGTATTGACTATTGTAGTATCGATGGCCGAGGAACAAAAGGAAAACCTGCGCATCATGCGATTCTTGACCATGACGGATCGATTCTTGAAGGTATAAATCTGACACATGTAGAAGCTGGGAATTATATTCTGAGCTGTCTGCCAATAAAAATTGATAACATCGAAGGATCACCTTGCCGAGCAGTATTAATAATTGAATAAGGTGATTGGAAGATTCAGAAAGGAAATTTAAATGAAAGTAGCAGTATTTGGAGCAGGTGGTTTGTTCGGAGAAGAAATCGCGGATGTTTTTGAAGATTCTGGTTTTGAGGTTGTTCGTTTTAAACATCGTACAGATGGAGATGTTTCGAATTTGGCTGACATTGAAAGTAAGGTTGCCGCAATTAAACCGGATCTGATTATAAATGCGACTGGCTATCGCAATCCCGATGATTGTAAAAAAAACCGGGATATTGCGCTTAAAGTCAATACCTTGGGCACAAAAAATTTAGCTTTTTGTGCAGCCAGGTATGACGCGGATTTTATGCAAATAAGCTCTGACTCGGTTTTTTCAGGGGATACCAAGTGGCCGTATTCGGAATTTGATGTTCCCGATGCCAAAACAGTTTATGGTTTCACAAAAATTAGAGCAGAAGAGGCAATTCGAACGACCACGAATCGGCATTTTATTATTCGTGTTCCGATGCTTTTTGGTTTTAAAGGTCCGCAGAAAGAAAACTTGATGTTTGATGTTTGGGATAAAGCGAGAAGCGGCACGTACGTTTATGGTGCTACTGATCAGATTGCCAATCCAACATATACAAAGGATGCAGCCCAAGCGCTAGTGGTGATTGCTAAATCAAAATACTATGGCACTTATCATGTTTCTAATGAAGGGATGGGTTCGCGCGCGGACATTTTATCAGAGATGTGTCTTCAGAAAGGTTTGTCCACTGACCATATTATTTTGAATCACTCAGAAGTCAAATTTGATTTACGATCATCCTATACAGTATTTAATCCCATCGCTTTTAGAACGACCTTTAATATTCGCCTTGATGACTGGAAAGTTGCTTTAAAGCGGTGTATTGATGACTACGAAATGTTTTTTAAAGCTGGTAAAGTATGATTGTTAAAAAATTAGAAATCATCTCATCCCAAAAAACGGAGTTTATCCCGGTAAGTGATTTGATTAATGATGTCTTGGCGGAAAGTGGTTTTGAGGAAGGCATCGTGCATATTTTTTTACCTCATACAACGGCGGGCCTATTAGTGAATGACCGTGTTGAACATGTCAATCTGGATTTAATGCGTTCACTAGCGGAAATTGCGCCTGATGACTGGGAATACAGGCATCAAGCGGGAAATTCGCCGGCTCATATTAAGTCGATACTATTGGGGGCGGCGACGACAATTCCTTTTCAATCAGGAAAAATGCTACTAGGAGAATGGCAGCAAATCTATTTTTGCGAATTTGATGGTCCTAAGCCCAAAAAGATCATTCTTAGCATACTGGGGAATGCTTTTGACTAAAAGAGGCAATGACAAAAAAATGATAGCAATCATTGATGGCGGTACAACAAATACCCGATTATTTATTTTAAATCATGAGAATAAAATAGTAGATCGTCAGGAAGAGAAAATTGGCGCCCGGGATGTAGCGATTAAAAAAACTAAAGAACACCTGGAAAATTCAATTAAAAAAATGATGAAAAAATCGCTTGATCACTTAGATCTCAACGAAAATGACATTCAGTTTGTTGTGCTGATAGGAATGATTTGTTCAGAAATCGGCTTATATGAGTTACCGCATTTAGTGGCTCCAGCTGGAGTCACTGATCTGTATAAAAATATTCACAGAATAACGGCAGAAGAAAGTTTTTTAGCCTTGCCGCTATATTGTATTCGCGGTATCAAAAATAAAGTTGACAATACGCGATTTGATCAAATAATCGACTTCGACTTTATGCGTGGTGAGGAAACTCAGACATTCGGTGTTATCAATCAGTTGCAGCCGAGCTTGCCGGTACGCATATTAATCCTTAGTTCACATACAAAACTAATTGATGTTAGTAAAGATGCAAAAATTCAACAAAGCATAACAAGCTTAAGTGGTCAGACTTATGAGGCGATAAAAAAGCAAACATTTATTGGCAAGAGTCTTGACTCGGCACAAAATGATCAGGAATACCAAAAAGAAACCCTTTTGGAAATGATAAGTCTTGCTGATAAATGTACTGAAAAATATGGTTTTTTGCGTTGCCTGTTACTTCCAAGATTTATGGAACAGGAATTTTATAAAAGTGCCTTGGAAAGACAACTTTTTATTGAAGCAGTTTTTGCGGTTGAAGACATGAAAGCAATTATGAATATGTCAAAGAACAGAAGTGAGCAGGAAGCGATTAATTATATCCTGATTGGACAAAAAAGAAGATGCCAAATTTATTACGAGTTAGTCAAAAGAAAATGTCCCCATCTTGGCCAAATGCGACTTGTATCTGATCAGGATCTCATTGACCACTTTAGTGTAGATGGGGTGCTGGAGATATTAAAGTGTTCAGGAACGGTATTTTAATAAATGAAGGATTCGCAGGCAGCCAGGATAAGCACAATAACCCAAAAATGCATGTGAAATGGCATGTTAGATAGATGAATAAGGAGCATTATGTTAGTTAAAGAAGGAATTTCGGCATCACCTGGTATCGCTATTGCAAAAGCGATGATTTATCAAAAGGCTTCGATAGAAGTGGATAATACTGATGCCCTTGACACTAATGAAGAATTAAAGAAATTACAATTAGCCCTGAATATCAGTGTCCAACAGATCGAACAAATTCGCGACAAAGTTTCTAAAGAAATGGGTGAAGATGAAGCTTTGATTTTTCAGGCTCATGGAATGATTCTTGACGATCCGGAGTTTTTAGAGGCTATTGAAATTGAAATTAAAGGTCATCGTGCCCAGGCGGTCAATGCCGTAATCTTGGTGACAAAACGGTATAGTGAGATGTTTGAACAACTTGAAGATCAATACTTCAGAGCTCGAGCAGCAGATATTGTAGATGTAGGAAATCGGCTAAGAAACAATTTACTTGGTGTTGAACAAGTGGACTGCTCAAATTTAGATGAGGATGTCATTATTATTGCTGAGGATCTCTCGCCATCAGATACAGCGCAAATGGATAAAAAAAGAGTTCGTGGTTTTGCTACGGATATTGGAAGCAGAACTTCCCATTCGGCGATTATGGCAAGAAGTTTGGAAATACCGGCTGTGCTGGGTCTGAAGGACATTTCTAGTGTTATCAAGACGGGTGATATCATTATCCTGGATGGCATTAGTGGCTGCGTAATCATTAACCCGGATTATCAACAATTAGAAAAAGCCAAAGAAAAACAACAAGCGCATCGGAAACGCCTGGAAAAACGGCTGCAACTTAAAGATCTGCAGGCAATTACGTTTGATGGGCATATCGTTGAGTTGGTTGGAAATATTGGCGAGCCAAGTGACATCGCTGGTGTCATTAAAAATGGTGGAACAGGTATTGGTCTATATCGTACGGAGTTTTTGTATATGAATAGTGATACCTTTCCGGATGAAGAAAAGCAGTTAAAAGCCTATAAGTCTGCCATCGAAGCATTTCCCCAAGGAAGCGTTATTATTCGAACAATGGATATAGGTGGGGATAAAAAACTTCCTTATTTGCCACTAGAGGAAGAGCTGAATCCTTTCCTTGGGCTTCGGGCCTTAAGGCTTTGCTTTAATGAGATTGAATTATTTAAAACGCAGTTACGAGCAATTTTAAGAGCAAGTATTTACGGTAATGCATGTATTATGTTCCCAATGATTTCATCGGTTGAGGAAGTCAGAAAGGCAAAAGCAATACTTGAAGAGTGTAAAGAAGATTTGTTCAAGGCGGGATTAGCTTTTAATGAAGAAGTGAAAGTCGGTGTGATGATTGAAATTCCATCAGCCGCGATGACTGCTGATATAATCGCTCGAGAAGTCGATTTTTTTAGCATTGGAACAAATGATTTATGTCAATATACCCTGGCGGTTGACCGTATGAACGAGAATGTATCATATTTGTATAATCATTTTCATCCGGCGATTCTTAAGTTAATTAAACAGGTTATCGATGCATCATCGCAAAGCCCTAATACTTTTACAGGTATGTGTGGTGAGATGGCTGGAGATCCCTTGGCAACAGTCATTTTATTGGGGTTGGGGCTTGATGAATTTAGCATGAGTGCGTCTACAATTCCTCAGATAAAAGAAATAATTCGGAAGGTTAGGTTTGAGGAAGTAAAAGAAGTTGCAAAAAAAGTGTTAGAAATGGAAACAAGTGAAGAAGTCACAAATTTCGTTTTAAAATTTTTGGAGAATAAGGGAATAACATTTTAAAGGGAGAATGATATGGTAATTAAAGAAGTGACAGTATTAAACGAAACGGGAATCCATGCTCGTCCGGCGTCCGAGTTTGTAAAGGCAGCAGGAGGATTCGAATCAAAAATTGTTGTAATAACAGAGGAAAAATCGATAAATGCTAAAAGTATTATGGGTATATTAGCAGGCGGTATTTCTCAAGGAACGACGATTAAAATTAAAGCAGAAGGTGCAGATGAAAATAATGCAGTCGATACCCTTGTAAATATGATTAACAATCGTTTTGGTGAATAACAATTTGAAAATTTGAGAAGGCAATGATACCCGGATATATTTCGGGTATCGAGCTGGGCCTAGAAAAACGAAATAAAGAGAGTAGTTAAGTTGAGCGAGCAAGGATAAATTAGTGAAAATAAGCTGGTTAAAAAATAATATTGAAAAATACAAAAATATTTACAAAAAACCTTGACACTACTTGCCAAAGCGAGTATACTAATGAAGTTGTCTCGTGAGACAGCAGCACAATAGAAATGATCTTGAAAAAGAAAATTTAAAAAGTGCTTGACAGTAAAGAATAAAGACGATATAATAGTAAAGCTTTCGATTGCGGAAGCGGCGCAGACTTAAACGTTTACGCAGGGTCATAGAAAAGAGAATAGTACCATAAAACCTGTAAATCAGTTGACAAATGTCAATAAAATAAGAGC
>JASGLP010000043.1 GCA_030156895.1 Eubacteriaceae bacterium
TACCGTGTTTTTGGGGAATTTTCAACCGTTTATTAAGGGTATTTTACCACCGATTTTGATATAGTCACTGATGAAGTTAGTTAACGGGTCAATCTTCCCACTTGATTTGCTTTTATAAGAATAATCTAAAATTCATATCGTGCTTAAAATAATTTTTAAACCTTGCTTCCGTTCAACATATTCATTTATATTTTACTTAACATGTTACTGCAAGTCGCTCTTCGGCCTGAACGCAAACTCGAATCCACTCCACTGGCATTCAGCAACATAGCCATGTTTAAACGCTCCAAAGACAAGTAAAGTGAACATGGTTACTGGCACAATAATTTTTGCTATTTCAACAATATCACTTCCTTTAAAAGAACCTTTTGTATCTTCTTGGAAATTAATCTTATCTATGGTCATGTTCTGTCTGTTATCAATATTCAAATTTCTGACCTCCTTGTTTTATTGAGATCATTATAACAGGACTGCAGAAACCACACTAAGAACGAAAATAGGGATTTTTGTAATCAAAGCTTATTTTCTCATACATATTCCTAACAAATCGGATCTTTTTATTCGTCCACTTTTTTTCAGAGATAAATACTTGAAACACATTGTATTCCAAAAACACGGTGGTCCAATCCTCCATGATAGTGTTTTGTATAAACCACTCTCGAATTGGTATTTTTCGGTATGTCATGTTTGTCAACATTTTCGCAACAATAACAAGACCTTCTGCAAACCGCCTCATTTCTGCCTCAAATATATCACCTTTTGGTTCGGTAACAATATCTTTTATATTTTTTCTTCTTTGAATTAGCATACGACTATCTATACTAATACGCTCATTAACTAGATTTGGACTTATTTGTACTAGCAACGAGTCAATCTGTGGTGTTCCACAAAAAGCTTCTAAGCGCCGCTGCATATCTGGAATTTCTGAAACCTTGCTATTTTCCATTACTTCCGCAATTTCGTAAAAGAAATCAAAGGAACACTTCCACGCCAACGTAAACAGAGCCAGAAAACTAAACACCGTATTATCAATATTATCGTAATACTTATTTCTAAACTGGTTGCAAACACTATCGTATTGATTCGAATAATCTCTAAAATTATTATTTGTAAAGTTTTTTGCAAGAATTCTTCGCTCCACAATACCTTTGACCAACCTCATATCGTGAACATTATTGATTTCCCAAAACTGAAATGCATTAAATCTGTAACCTTCAAGCCGATTCTCTATTTCTTTCATGTTTGGTGCCTTTAGTCCGTCAAGTACTATCCCATTACTAGCCAGATAATCAAACATAATTGTTCTACGTTCCTGTATATAATCTAAACTCCGCTTTTTAGTCATTCGCTCGGAATCCTCAGAATTTACATCCGAATTTTCTTGATCAAGATATTATTTTAACGAATGTTTTTCTGTAGTGTTATCATAAGCATACTTACAACATTCAACCATCACCTGTTCAACAATGTCCCCCAATGTAAGTTTTCCGCCAAATACAAACAATTGATATTCTACAGGAAATATTTTGATAATGACTTCCCTTATAGCTGTAGCAACGGAACTCATTTTTTTATTCATCATATTTCTGCTCTCCCCAATTCTATTTATTGGTAACTCTGAAAAATAAATTGTCCTACTTCAATAAATTGCATCTCCAAGGGCCAGTTTGATGATGATCTAATCCTAACTGAAAAAACTTAAATTATTTAAAACAATTTCCCATAAATATCGATACATCTTTGTTCAAGATATCGTTTATCTTCTGGTTTTTGATGAATCATTCCTCCAATTACTGCAAACAAATCAATGTTATCATATTTCTCGTTGATACTATTAAGAACGTCTTGGCTTATCGGATACACTATTTCACCCTTTTGAATAATGATTTTTTCATTATTATAATACATATTGGTTAGTGCGTTTTTAAAATTTTCTATTGTTGGAAATATTACTTTGTTTACTTCTTCGAAATTATATACATACTCTATATCATCTTCCGAAAATACTGTCGCATTTTTTATCTGTTCCAAAATACTCTTTGCTTCTGAAATTCCCTCATAAGGGAATACTTTTTTCCCTCCGTCCATCATTTCAAACACTCTTTGTGACAATTCCGGCGATTGCTTAAAATGCAATACTTCAAAACGATTATCCGCTTGTATTGGATGATCTTTTCTCATCGGAAATATATAGCCACTTTGATGATGACATCTCATTAATGGCTGATAACCAATTTGAAATGCCATTCCATCCAAATCACCTGAATCCAAACTATATGGTCTATCTCTTACATCCGCCATATGTTGACTATGCCATTGAATAGATCCACCGGGGCTTATATAATCTATCCTCCAATTTGGCGAATGATAAATTACTCCATACTTGTTCTCTTCTTTTGCATTGATAATGCTATTTGTGAGGGGAACATAACTATCCGTTTTAGGTATATATTTACATGTTGCAAAAAAAAGTGCAACTCTAAAATCATTTGTCAAGTCCATAAGATGAGTATCAAAACCATAATGTTGTGCTAAAGCTTTATAATTAACATCACTTAATTTAGCATGCCAAAATGGAACTACATTAATATTCCAGATAAAGTTACGAAAATGAAAAATCCGAAGGTTAGCAACCGCACGATGCAATTCCTGCTCTCTTTTGTTTTTTCCTATTAATTTACGATTCAAAGATGGGAGAGAACCAGAAAAAATCTGATTTTCCCCGCGATAAAAATGTCGCTTGCTATTAAAAGTAATTATCCGATCACCATACGGAAAGTGAATCATAGTTCCAGCTGTGTTCATAATACGAAATTCATCTAGAAGAAAATTTGAAGCACTCAAACTCGGATTTTGCATTTTAAATTTAACTTCTTCGCGTACTCTTCCACTCCAAGCGTCATCTTCATCTGCCAAAAATAACAGCTGATTTATTTCATATTCTGAAATTAGGTGAATGTCATTAGAACGATTTCCAGGATATATCCAACCGTCTTTGTCAAAAAGCATTTCGCACCTCATTTTTATACCACACTGAAATTCTTCATTCTCATTGAGCTTATATAAGTAAATTTAACACTCTACCAGAGCTTCATTTTTTGTTGAAAAGTAGTATCAATAAGCCAACTCATAAATACGCACACCACTATTCTAATACAAACAAAATTCACTACTTGGCGGTTGGGGTGATTAATAATATTTTCAAGAACTTAGGCAAATACATAACCACCATTTATTATCGTTTCCATCGCTTTTTCCATTAAAATTATTTTATCACGATAGTTTTCTTCATTATAATCTATGGGTACATTATAGAATATGCGATTTCGTGTTTCTTGTTTAGCACTAGAAAACAAATGTTCAAAATAAATCCATAGACATGAAGTATGTATATAGATGTGGATACTTTTTTGCCTGTATGTAGAGACTTTTCTATATTTAATGCTCCCTCAAATCATAACAAATTGCTAGTTATATATAGGAGTATCAATGTGTGACTCTTTAAGAATTCTGTCACACTCTACAAATACACCTGAATTTAAATTATCATTTCTATCGAAAATCATTTCCTCAATTTTCATAGTATTTACAGTTCCCCAATAATTATCATTAGCGTTTATTTTAGCGTCCGAACTCCCATTTGTTACATAAATAGCGTATCGATTAGGATTAAAGCTATTATATTGAATTTTAGTTTCTCCCGTTGGAAAATTATCTACTTTTATGTTTACACTACCACCCTCAAAGATGTTATTTCCAATATATGCTTTGCTATGCCCCTCATAGGGAGCTAATATTATTGGTTCACCATTAATTATAATATTTCTCTCAATAATAGTTTCACCCTCAGCCCAACTTACATCAATTACTTTTGTATTTTTCAAGACAGAATTTTTTAACGTTAATTTTGCTCTATCGCCGCACGGTGTACCACCTGTTAAGTTTGTATATTCTATATCTACCTCAGGAGGATTATTATTGTCTGTATATTTTGGTATAATACTCAAATTATTTATAATAATATTTTCGTCTTTCGTACCTTTTATTTGTATTTTTGCATTAAAAGCCTCTATATTTTTATTATTTCCATCAATAGTAACACCCTCTTTGACAATTAAAGTTGCATTATCAGATAGTTGAATATCTGAAAGAATTTTATAAGGTGATTTGTCTTTAGTTAAAACTAGATTTTCTTTAATTATTCCACCTTGTATCTCTGTAAATTTTATATCTTCACTTGGAGGTTCTTCATCAATATACACCAATTCAGAAAGTTTGTTTTTTATAGCTAATATCGCTTCATCAATTTCTTTTTGGGAATTACTAGACGTCACTTTATTATTGATGATTGCTTTTTGAAGTGCAGTAAATGATTCTTCTGTGTAAAGTGTTCCATCAAGTAAATCTACCTCACCTAAAAGTTTATAATAATCCGTTAAATCGCCAGTTGGAGTTTCCGGCTCAACTGGTGCGTTTTTATCATAGAATGGTAAAGCAGTCGTTGCAGTAGGTGCTCCTTGACCAGCCGGGACAACTTGAATTCTAATACCTTCCAAACGATAACCATAACCGGCGGTTCCAGAACTTTCGCCATTTTTAGCCCATCCAAGCCAGCCAAAGTTTTCAGCATGCACTTGATAATAAACATCAAACTTAGATGCATCCGTACCGGTTAGTTTTATTTGAATCGCTTCCAGACGATAGGATAAACCTTCCGTCCCACTCATGGTACCGTTACTTTTCCAACCTCGATTCGTATTAGCCTCCCAGCCAATATTCTGAATATGAGTTTGATAAGAAACGCCTAGATCATATCCTTGGTTATCAAGTTTGATCTCTATCCCTTCTAATCGAAGGCTTCGTCCAGATGTCCCACTCATATCACCGTTGCTTTTAAAGCCCTGCCATCCGACGTTTTGAACGTGAGTCTGGTAACAACAACCTGGAGTTGCTTGTGTTAGAACACTGTCTTTGTTACCGTTTTCAGCTAAAGCGGTTATTGGTATTATGCCTGTCATTACAACCATTAAGAGAAATACAACAAGTTTGCTTAGAACCTTCTTTTTCATTTCTTGTATTTTTTCATTTCCGATTATTGTATCTTTGATGATTAATCATAAATGTACTTTAACTCAAATTATACGCCTATAATTGCGTGGTCGCAATAATTTATTTCTATTTCTCTTAAACTTTTAGTTCGGTACCAAGCTCCAAGTAAATTCATCACATTACGCTGAAGCCATCAAGGAATCAGTACTGCTTTCAAATTGAAATTTGGCAAAATAAAGTAAAACAAAAGTGTGATAAAGGCAATCGTCCTTAAAAAGTCGCATATATTTATAGACACTATACGCCATTACGGGTACATTTCGTTGATTATTAAAGAGTATATTTCATGAAGTTCAAACTTATAAACCTTTCGGTCATATTCATTTTTACGATGTATTTCATACCCCTCGTCCAATACTTCATTAAATAATGTAACATCATCTAATATTTCTTGGCTTGGATCTGGTCCGCTATATGTGGATTCAAGTTTGTTAGACCACTCAATCGCAGTCGATAGTCTTTTTTTGCCGATTTGTTTCTCTAATTCAACCCATATATTATTTTCTTCAGTTTTTTCGTATGTTTCATCTAATTGCTTAATATTTTCGATAAAGTCTTTGAACTTATCCGCTGTTAATATGTTGCTAAGAATTGCTCTCGATTCTTCAGGCAACATCCGAACTTTTGAAATTGCGGTTTCTTCCCCAGTCATTTTAATTATGGCATTAACAGCTGCTTCGGTTAAGCCTAATCTATCACAAATTTGCCTTATCTCGATATCTTTTGATCTTACATCTGTTTTACCGAGAAGATAGTCAGTGGAGCAATTAAAAAATTCGCAATATGCCTTAATGTGTGGCGCATGCAAAGTGTCCGATAATGATTCCTTATCAGTGCTTTCAAATCTAAGATGTCTCTGTATTGTTTTTTCAATGCTGCTTTCTTTCATTTGCGATAGAAAATGCTTTTCCTTTAGTTTATGCGCTAAGTTGGATGCGCCACTTATGCCTTGTTCCTTCATTAAGCCTATTAATCTGTTTTGAAATACCGTGTTATCAGCACTTTCATTATTTATGTATGCCATATCGCCCTCCATAAAAGTATATATCATTCTTTTCTTTTAATATTTATACTTAAAATAGAACGAGAATGATATATTTAAGTATTGTATATTCTTTTCTTTCGTGAAATAATAACACCATAGATACAAGATGTAAAGGCCTTACATAAATTTAGGAGGAAAATAATGAAAAACGAAAACCAAAACATCGAAACGGCATACGACAATCAACAAAAATTATCTAATAAAAATTCGGAACACGATACTTTCCTTGGATGGGTGAAAAGACACAAAAAAGGCATTCTCATCGCCGGAGGCACCATCGTTACTATTGGAGCAAGTTGTCTTGTTTATAAGAACCGAGATTCAATAATTCCCCTATTTAAAACTATCAAACCCGAACCTATTGAAAGCAACAAACCAATGGTATCTGTGAAGGTTGAAATTCCTGTTGTGGATGTCATTCCTGAAAACCCAACTGTGGATGTCAGTAAAATTATCAATAATGGTAACCCCTTCCCCGTTAGTTTACATCCACGTAATCTTTCGAATGGCAGGAATGCTTCAGCGGAGAAAATTGCTCAGGCAGAAAAAATCGGCCTTAGACTGGAAAAAAACCAGACCTTTGTCAATAAATACGAGAAGAACGCCGCCTGATCGCGAGCGTCTATAAGGAGACTACTAACATGAAATGTCCTGACTGCAGAGCAAAGCTAAACGACTTTGAAACCTTCTGGGATTGCCCAGAATGTGGTTATTTCAAGGTAAAAGCAAAATATATAAAACTTGAGGAGCAGAACGAAAATTTTCTTTAAAAATTTTTAGGGAATAACGATATCCCTGAGGGATGTGCTGCCTGTGATAATCCGACATATCCTGACTGTCAGTATAGTTACCCTATGTTCGATGACTGAAAATTCTTTATTAATTCTCGAAATTCTAGTTTTAAAAAATGCCTGCAGTTCTAAATGTCCTGCAGGTAATTCCTATAATGGGTGGTCAGTCCGGTACCCTTCGGATATTATGGGATATGAGGGTTTTCCGTATTTTATTCTGAATTTATGTCACTTTCTAAGGGAATACTGAAAACTATTATTAAACTGTGTCCTCTCTGAAAACCTCAACTCTGTTTCTTCCATTTTTCTTGGCTATGTATAAAGCTGTATCTGCTTTATGATAAACATTCTCCATCAAAGTTTCATCATCGCTTACAGCGACCCCAGCACTAACTGTTACCGATCCGACAATTTCAAAATTTAATTCTGCAATTGTTTTGCATATTCGTTGTGCAATAGATTTTGCGATCTTCAACTTAGTATTCGGTAATAATACCATGAATTCTTCTCCCCCCCAGCGTCCGGCTGAATCTTGTGACCTTATACATTTTTCAATAGCATGTCCAACGCCTTTTAATACTGTATCACCTATATTATGGCCGTACTTATCATTGACTTTTTTAAAAAAATCCACATCACACATAATCACCGCTAAATTTTGATTATCTGTTCTTTTGTTCATTTCATATGTGAATAACTGCTCCAACCCACGTCTATTATATAACCCAGTTAAACCATCTGAGGTTGCCAACTTCTCCAGTTTTCTATTACTTTCCTCCAACTCTTGGGTAGTAACCTCAAGAAAGTTCAATAATCTATCCAAATAGGGTATTTGCTCTCTACTTTGATTTGATACAATTTTCTCCTGATCACAGTTATATGTTAGATTTACATCACCTTCACGCATAGCGACTGCCACCAATGAAGAATTTAGCACATTGATTTTATTGTCTTTTGATATGATTTCTGACGCAGAATAATATCCTGATACAACAAGCGAATTTTCATTATATATCTCCACCTCGCGCATTGCTTTCTCACCAAAAAAATTCAAGCGATTTCTACATGAAAAAAGCAAAATGGATTGTGCATTAAATTCTGAGAATTTTTCACTCATCTCTCTTGAATCCTTAAGAATATATGAAAAGTTCCCATATGACAGACGTATACGATCATCTATATGTACGTCTGCATTAAAGAATAGGCGACCCTGCTTATCATAATTAATAGGGGTTCTGGCAATTAATCTTCCTTCTCTTATTATAGCCATCGGGAAGATGCTGATATGCTCAAAAAAATGACTGTCAGGCTTGACTTTTAAATATTTTTCATATATTGAAACAGCTGGTTTCCCATCAATTTCATTGATACAATAATCACCATCCATACTTGTTACTGTCATTTCTTTTCCTAACGGAACCCAGCCAAGGCAATAATCAGATTTAATATGCAACTCTTCCCCATAATAAACAATGACCACAATTGAATCATCATATATATCTTCATTAAATATTTTAGGTAAAGTATTTTCATCAAAAACAACACACCATGCACCAGCACCAAACAATGGGAAATTAATATTTTCTGAAATCAAATCCAAAAGTGAAATGTATTTATTTGTTTTAAGGGTCGTTAAAAACTCAACACCAGCAATATGATCAATATTTGAAAATAAATCTATCAAATCGTTTCTTACTTCTTCTACCGAGAGGACATTTAAATCATATGTCTTAATTTCAAAATCTGATTTTTCAAATATGAAGAATACCAATTCAATTGCTTCAAATGATATTTCATTATTAGAAATCATGCCTCCCGCTGTAGTACCTACAATCTTTATATCTCCAAAGAAATAATTAATTTTCATAATCCAATTTTCCAACAATTCATTTTCAGCATACGGACTAAAGATGTGGAGCAAAACACTTTGAGCTTTTAAAAAAGCTTCATTCGCATTGAGTTCATCTCTTATTGATTTTAATTCTGTTTGTGACTCAATCATAAATGACATCTGCTTCAAAATTCTTCCTCCTTCACAACTATTTGATTTTTCAGTAATTTAATTAATGATACCCCTTTTGCGTTTCTATAAACTTCTGCGGTACTGTCATAATAATGGTGAAATGTGCTGTTTGCAAAAGAACCCATGCCCTACAGCTGTCGGCGATTGTCCATCATTCTCAGATTGGCCTTTCCGAGCAGATCCAAATTCTTTCCTGTTATGAATCTTCTGGTGACTTCGCTGCGATTATGAACGGTCATCCAGCAATTATTGAAAGCAATATCTGTCATGCGATTCGCCAGTATCGTGCTTGCCATCGGGCTGAAACTTTCGATGACCGTCAACCCGTCACTTCATCAACCAGTGCTTTTCAGGCTTCAGCCGGCAATTCATGCAGATTAAACGGACACCGAATATTTTATTTCACAAACCCACATAAGCTGACATGACCCTCCCGCCATTTTTCCATAAAATGGAGAAAAAACCAAGGAGGTTATTATGAACCAGAATGCAGCCCAGGCAATCGCGCTGATGCGCTACGCTTATTTCAGGCCTTTCCGATCAGTATCCATCCAACGAGGCTTTCTTTCGTGAGGCTTCGCTTATAAAGGGGTGCTGCTGGCCGACGGATCAACCCGGCACTTTGCTTCGCAAACCATCAAGTACTGGTACCGCAATTATCTTAGAGACGGCTTTGATGGCCTGATCCCTTCCTCCCCGATCGGATAGCGGTAAGCCGCACAAGCTGGATGAGGATCTTCAGACCCAGATCTGGTATCTGAAACTAAGCTATCCGCGCATGTCGGCTGCCGCCATTTTCAGCCAGCTTCGTGAGAACGGCACCGTCAAGGCGGTGAACTGTCCGAGTCGACCGTCAACCGTTTTATCAAACATCTTGCGTTTGAGCAGAAGACCACCACCAATCATGATATGCGGCGCTATGAACGCCCGCACATCAATGAAGTCTGGTAAGCGGGGACAGCAGTGTCGGCTCCTATCTTAAAACGCCGGACGGAAAGAAGCACAAGGTTTTCATTATCGCCTGATTGATGACGCCAGCCGTCTGATTGTGGGGATTGATGTCTTTTTCAATGATAATTTTGTAAACCTGATGTCGGTCATGAAATCAGTTGTCGCTAGGTATGGTCGACCGCAGATCTACAACTTTGATAACGGCAGCGCTTTTAAAAACAGGCAGATAGAGCTGCTGGCAGCCCGAACCAGTTCGGTTCTTCACTATGACCAGCCATACACGCCGACGCAAAAGGCAAAAATTGAACGGTGGTTTCGCAGAGTGTATGAAGGAAAGTCTGTAAATTGAAATCTTCTATGATTTAAAATGAAATGGGGTAAAAATTTTTAGAGAAATTTACTAATATTTTAAGAATGTTATACTCAATAAAAATGAGCATGTCAAGAAACAGGTGGTAACGCACCTGTTTTTTAGAGCTATTCTGAAAGACGACCTTCATACACAATACTGAGTTCGCCATAAATTTTGCCCCATTTCTGTATCGGCATCGACCATTTTTGTGTTGCCTCAAAAGTTGCCAGATAAAGAGCTTTCAAAAGCGCCTTATCACTGGGGAAAAAGACTTCTCAGCCGGTTCAGTTTACGATACGTGGCATTCAGGCTCTCAATGGCATTGGTCGTATAGATCACTTTTCGGACATTGGCTGAAAATTTGAAAATTGGTGAAATAGCATCCCAGTTCTGCGACCAGCTGTTCATGCTGTTCGGGTATCTGTCAGACCATTTTTTAAAAAACCTGGCTGCGGGCTTACAGCGCTCAGTCCTCGGATGCTGCCTGATAAATGGATTTCAGATCCGCTGCGAAATTTTTTCGGTCTTTGTAAGAAACATATTTGAGGGTATTACGGATTTGATGAACGATACAGCGTTTATATTCGGTATTCGGAAAGGCCGCTGAAATGGCTTCCTTTATGCCGGTAAGACCGTCCGCACATATGATCAGAATATCTTTTGCACCACGGTTTTTCAGCTCATAAAACACTGAGCCAGTATTTTGAGCTTTCGTTTTCATCGATCCGAATCGTCAGAACTTCCTTGTATCCGTCAGTATTGATCTCAAGAATAACGTAAGCTGCAATTTTTCGGATAATACCGTTATCCCTTACCGAGTAATGAATCGCATCAATATAAATTACAGGATAAACTGCTGATAACGGCCGGTTCTGCCAGTCTTCAATTTCCGACATGATTTTATTTATCCGTAACATCGGAAATGAACCCTTCTGAAGCCTCGAAACCATAGATATCCATCAGCGTTTCGGAAATCTGGCGGGTCGTCATTCCTTTGGTATACATCGAAATGATTTTCTGGTCAATATCTGAGATGTCCTTTTGTCTTTTTTTCACAACCTGAGGTTCAAACGATGATTGTCGATCCTGTGGAACGCGGATTTTCATGCTGCCATAACTGCGTTGATCTGTTTTGCCTTATATCCGTTTCGGGAATCTTCGTTATCTGATCGTTCAGATTTTTCATAGCCAAGATGGGCATCCATTTCCGCTTCCATCATCTCTTTGATTGTGCCCCCAGCAGATACTTTAGTGCATCCTGAATATCACTGGCGGATTCAATATCGTATTCCTCCTGAAGCTGCCGTAGGATGTTTTCGTTTTCCTTCCGTCATTGTGACTTCATGTACAGGATTTTTCCTTTTTGTCATAATAAAAGCCTCTATTTGATTTTTAGTTTATCACAGCAGACTTCTTTTGTGTTATTTACAGAAAAACTTTCACATTCTCGTTTCGTACTATGAAAGATCAGTGGCTGGCCAGTCTGGATACCCGCGATTTCACTGCGCTTTTGGAGCTACGTGACCACCTGCGGCTTATGTACTGCGCTATAATCAGATCCCGCATTAATCGCTTAAAGGCCTGTCACCTCAGGATCACTTCCTTTCGGAACCCTAACACATTCGCCAACTTTCCGATTCGGAAATCGAAAAGCATTTTCTTCTGGAGATCGAACGGCGAGTTTCCATAGACAGCGTCATCACCATCGATCAGGTGGAATACGAAGTGGACTGCCGTTTTGCTGGGCTATTTCCCGGACATGAATAAAATCTTTATCACTGAAGCTGATGGTACTTTCTGTCTCACTGCTTTATCCTTTATTTCATCTTCGAACTCAACCATTCTATTTTTTGTGCGCACAAACTTTTTCTACCAGAAGATTGTATTGCTTCTGGTTTTCGGCGATACTGGCATTTTCGTCAATAAATATTTGTACTTCTTTAACAATCATCTGATAATCATTCTTGTGTTTTAGCAATTTTCCCAGCAATTGTGTTAACTTTTTCGATCTGTTCTGAGATTTCTGCCAGACTTTTCTCTGTCTGATTAGGAATCAGATTACCAACCATTAGTTTTTTCTACAGATCCTTCGATAAGTGCTGTGGTTTCCCTTGCAGCTTGAGCACTTTTAGACGCTAATACCCTGACCCTTCGGCAGCTACCGCAAAACCCTTACCAAGCTCTCCGGCACGTGCTGCTTCAACATCGGCATTCAAGGCCAGTATATTTGTTTGAAACGCGATCTCATATATAACTTTGATAATTTTCGAAATATTGCTTGACGATTCATCAACTTCTGACATAGTGTCAATCATGGCACTTATTTGCTGAGTGCTCTCTTCGGCGTTCTTTCTGGCTTTATTTGCCAGATTACTTGCCTCTTTAGCATCCAGAGCATTGCGATTAGTTTCAGCAGCGATTTCATTCATATATGTTGACAGCTCCTGGATCGCATCGTTCTGCTCATTTGCGCCGATTGATAAGGACATACCTACCTTGTGAAATTTGTGTAGCCCCAATCTTAACCTGCCCGGCTGATAAATCAATTTCTGACATCATTACATTTAATGAATCGAATATTTTATTGATCGATATCTTGATTGACTGAAAATCTCCAAGATAATCAGAGGTAATTTCAAAATCCAGGTTCCCCTTGCTTAATTCTTCCAGAGACCTGGTGATTTCATTAATATACTGATTGAGTATAAAGACAAGACTATTCATATCCCGATTAATTCTGTCATTTTGTCCCTGATAGTTTCCTGTCATCTGAACACTGAAATTTCCATTAGCTAGATCCGTTAATACCGCAGAAGCTTCTTTTATCGGTTTCGTAATAGCATTTAGAGTTGAATTGAAACCAGCAATAATTTTTTCATATTCTCTCTGATACTGATCAACCTGTCCACGAATATCCAAATTTCCACTCATCGCTGAGTGGGTCAGATTTTCAGTTTCCTTGACAAGATTTGAAATATTTTCCATTAAAGTAATCACGCTCGGTACAAGCTGATCATTCTCACTTTGTTTTCCTGCCTCATAAAGATATACCAGATTATTCATATCACCATCAACAACCAGATTTATCGTATCAACTATAAAAATAAAAGCAGTATAAAGGACATTAATAGTATCAGCAGTTTCTTTATAAATACCTTTGGATTCAATTTCCATCTTTTGTGAAAAATCGTTTAAAGCCATTAAACCTAAAACCCTGTTCCCTTCCTGCAGCCCTTCCAACCCATCGATACATGCATTCAGGTCTTCCTGCATTGTCTTATAATCCTTCGACACTTCATCCAAACTCTTTTCCAGTATTTGACCATTGGCAATCACATTAAAATGATTCACAATCATTTTATACGACATCACGATTGAATCCAGAATAGTATTTTCTTTTTCAATAACTTCGCTGAAACTGCCCTTCAAATTATTCTGATTGCCTCTAAAATCATGTTCCCCTGTTACAATAGTAGAATATACCGCATTTCGCTCTCCCCTAACACCTCTTAACTCATTCTGTAATTTTTTTAAATTATCTGTCAGCAGATCACTTTCCAATCCGTTCTCTAGCTCGGCTGATAAATCACCCGCTGCTAAAAGATTTGCAAACGCAACTGTTTTTTCTGTTCTCAACAATTTTTCGGCTTAATTCCACTACAACAAACATTTCCATATTATTATCGTTTTTTATGAAGCAGTTGTCATAATTGTTTGTCAGGATTTGTTCCAGCAGATTATTTATGAATAATTACTGACAATACAATGAAGCAACTAATTTACATACTGCTTATAATTTAAAAATAACTTTACTTTATTCCCATAAAGATACCTAAGATTTGTTCACCAATCCCGTTGCATTAACTATTTCTGACATTGTTTTGGTGTTATTTCCACTGAAAAAATGAAAACTCTTTATTCCAAGATTTTTTAAACTTTCAATCTGTTTAATGGTATATTCAATACCTGCCTTTTTAAATTCTTGTGAATCATCTCCGTAACGACCAATAATTTTTGATAATTCCTGAGGGATTGAAATTCCATTTAAAAGACAAACTTGAAGAACACTCTTTTTATTAATAACAGGTAGAATACCAATATCAACCGGTAAATGCATCCCTTTCTTCTCACAATAAACCAACCATTTTGCGATCGCTGATGGATCAAAACAAATCTGAGTAATGATCTTATCAGCTCCAAAATCCTGCTTAAGTTTTAGCTGACTAATATCTGACTCTTGAGAAGATGCATAAAGATGAGTTTCCGGATATCCTGCAATCGCTACTCTTGCAGTTGCTTTTTTTGTTTTGATAGTCTCAATAAAACTAAATAATTGTGGAAATAAATCATTTCTTAGTTGATGATATTGGAAATCACCCCTTATCACAAAATAATGCTCGATCCCAATCGAAAGATATGCATTTAATCGATCAATTAATTCTGTTTTGTTCTTACCACCAATTGAAAAGTTCGTCATTGACACAGTTCGATTATCCATCTTAATAGTTTTACACAATTCAAAATTACGCTTAAAATTAGCATCTTTTATGCCGTTGATATTGCAACTTATGTAATCAGGCACTAATTCATAAAGATTAGTAAGCATTTTTTTTTGGTTCAGCACTTTTTGCTGATTTTGCATAGGACTAATTTCAAATGATACTTCCACTATTTTTTTAACCTCTTTCAATAATGCTCATTTCAACTCCAGTTTATAATCACCTATTTCATTCACTAACATGAATACTACACGAGCAACTTCATCCGGATCTGAAATCGGTGCAGTTGGGCTGGTATTTCTTAATTCTTCAATTGCTGGGGGAGTCTGCATTACCATTGCACATGGTGTCAGCATTCCACCCGGAACTACACAGTTGATTATTTTTTCCGTGTGGCTTCAGTTTTCGTAACAATGACTGAGAAATTCCAATAACACCCGCTTTTGAAGCAACATATTTAGCTATACATCCAAAAGATGTTCCATAGAAAGCTTGCTGTAGAAGCCATGTTTATCACTTTCCCTAATTATTTCAGAAAAAATATCACAACATTTCCAAGAACGTTATACCCAAGCCAGAATTCAGATGGTAATCATGATACTACTAGTTTTTTTACTCTCAATTTCCTCATAAAAACAGTCATTCTTGAAGCTTTTTTCATCAAAATTGGTTGTTTCTTGTATTAGATCTTGTTTAAAAAACCAACATCTAATAATATTTCATTGGTTTCCTGGGCTTTGTTCATTGTATAAAGATGAAGCCCCTCCATTCCGGCATTCATAAATCGGCTGATCTGTTTTTTTGAATACTCCATCCCCGCCTTTTTAAATTCTTCCGGATTGTTTCCATATAACCCGATTATTTTTGATAGCTCGGAGGGAATGGCAATACCATTGAGATAGGAAGCAAAGACCGTCGTATTTTTAGAAAGGATTGGCAACACTCCGGCTACAACCGGGATCGTAATACCAGCCTTACGAATCTGCTCGAGCCACTTTTTAAAAATATCAACATCATGACAGGCCTGAGCCATAATATAATCGGCTCCCAAGTCCTGTTTGATTTTAAGCCGGGTAACATCAAGTGCACCATTTGAGCAATCGATATGGCTTTCCGGATTCCCGCTAACGGCAATTGAAAACTCTGTAAATTCTTTTTTTATATACGCAACTAATTCCGAAGCATAATTAAATACCCCTCCGGTTGAAGTCTGCTCTTTAGGAAAATCACCACGTAAAGCCAACACATCTTTGACACCCATGTTTTCAAAATCCTGCAAATCTTTTTTTATTTCAGCTTTTGAGTGATTAATACAATTGTAATGGGTTACTGGAATGGTAGCCTTGTCTTTTGCAATAATCTCGACGGTTTCCTTGCTTCTA
Organism: Eubacteriaceae bacterium; assembly: GCA_030156895.1. GTDB lineage: Bacteria > Bacillota > Clostridia > Eubacteriales > Eubacteriaceae > Acetobacterium. Next base: position 16,153 of record JASGLP010000043.1, read on the forward strand.
CCCGGCGCTGAACCACCTGCGCCATAAGTACAATTAATAAAATCCGGCGAGTAACGGTACAAAGCATCAAGCAGGCTCTTCATTTCAGCTATGTCCTGCTCCGGTTTTAACGGAAACACCTCGAAGGATAGGGTCATTTTTTCTTTAAAACAATCTGTTACTTTCATATTTTTCATGTACGATCTCAAACATCATACCTCTCCTTTTTTATTCTGTCAGTTAGGCATTTGCGAAATGCCGATACTGGTATTGTTCAGCTAATTTTCTCTACAATTATAATAAAAAATCTCCTGTTTAATTTATTCAATTGTCATTCAGATATTTGATTTCCAAAATCTTATATCCATCCCTGATAGATTTTTTCTCCTTCCACAGCATTGATCGTAAATGCATCGGCACCTACAAACTCACAAACTTCTTTTGTAAGCGGATTGCCTCCAATAATAATGTTTGATGTAATCCCTTCTACCTTTAATGCTTCAGTTGTTTCCTTCATGACGTCAATTGCCCGTGTCAGTACGCCGCTCATTCCAATAACCTGCGGATTGAGTTCTTTTGATTTGGCTACAAAATCAGCAACTTCTATATCGATTCCAAGATCAATCACCTTAAAACCCGCTGCTTCCGACATGCTTTTGAAAATGGTTTTGCCAAGATCATGCAAATCACCATGTACAGTTCCAAGAACAATGGTACCGGATGCTGTTTCTTCGCCACTTCCAAGTACAGGTTTTAATATATTAATTGCTTCTGTTAAAAGCTTACTCGCAAAAATTAGATCCCCTAAAAAATAATTACCTGATTCAAAACTATCCCTAACGGTAGATATTCCAGCCTGACAGGCAGCTATCGCTTCCAGTGCTTCTGTTTCCGATGGACTTGTTGCTACAAATTCCTTTAGCAGGTCCATAACCTGATTTTCTTCCAATTCTCCCATTGCCTGTTTTAATACTTTGAAATTAAACACTTCGTTTGCTCCTCGTATAATTTTTTTACCTCTTACAGTTTTCTGTATCCGTATTTTTTAATAAATTCTTTCCTTCGGTGCTTGTCAGGATAGTTGTCGTTTTTTGTTTAATTCCCCAACGAATTTATCAGTTGTACATTCTTCATCTTTTTTCATATTTAGTCAACACTCTTCTTTCAGTGACCAGTTGCGAATATTTTTGGCCCAGCGGTTAGGACTCTTTTGGCGTGTTTCCTCATAAACAGCTGTACAGATGAAAAAATCTTTTTATTATTTCCAGAGTGCCGCTGATTTGGAGTCAGGAAAGTCACAAACCACCACTTCAAGCGGTGGTTTGATATTAGCCCTATATTAGCCAGCCCTACTCGATCAACCTAAAGGTAGGATATTATCATCTTGTCTCTAAAAGAGGCTATTTGCTTCCACAGTGATATTTCTGTCAGACTTTTCTCCGTCTAATCAGCAATCAGATTACCAACCTCCACTTTTTCATTAGACTAAAGTAAGATTAGGCAAAAATTTCTTTTATTCTTCCCAGGAATGAGAAGTCAAGTATCTAATCAATATATTACACAAGTAATTCAAGTTTTTCAATTTTCATGCTGTATATAATTTTCTAAAATTAATGTGCAATGTGTTTATTCATAAAAAAAGCGCCTAGCGGCGCAAATCAACATACAAACATTACATTAATTAATACCCTGACACTCTATAATTTTATATGATAGTAAAACATATAAAAGATCATTGACATCACTAAGATCCATTTTTATTATCTCGTTGATTTTTTCCATATGCTTGATAAAAGTACCCCGGTGAATAAACAATTCCTGTGAAGATTTAACTGCATTCATTTGACAATCTAAATATGTTCTCAATTCCTTAAAATAAGAAGTAGCGTTTTCTTGATCATACTCTAAAAGTCTTAGTACACCTTTTGCACATAGGGTATCTGGTGGAAACTCTTTACAAGCTTGTAAAGCTACATAATTTAAAACGTAATCTTCAAACTTAAACAGCGTCATATCAGGATTAAATTTACTACCAATATCAATTGCGGTACAAGCTTGTTTAAAGTACGTGGACGCATTTTTAATATTACAGAAACTATTACTGATTCCAGCCTTGTAACCCAAATTTTTTAATTGATATTCTAAATTGATCAAGAAGTTGCTATTTTCATCGATAAAGTTAGAATATATAAAAATTACAAGCACATCATCATGCACAAATACAACGGAATTTGGAATTACTGTCTCTAAATGCTCACACAAATACTTGCCAAATAACATTTTAGAAGCATCCACTAATTTGCACTTCACACATATATAATCCTCTTTTATACTGAGATACTCTTCATTCCGTAAAAATCCAGAATCAATGTTCTCACCATTTAAGTTCATAATAAAATAAGCCTTCAACCAATCAGTCCGGCTACTTTGTATATAGACATACTCATTTACACATTTTGTAATATACGAACTTGCATACTCCAAAAGTGCTTCATCTGAAGGGCGGAATTTTCTATTTGACTCCACTAAATAACAACCGCATACATATCGATCATTATCGTAAACGTTTATACATATGGCATCTTTGTTTATTTTACTGCATGAACTATGAAAAACCCTCTTCTTTTTTCGATTATGGTCGATTCTATCTTTACATTCTAGAAATATTTCGTATGAAACTTTCATTTGACCATCGTCTTGACAGTGTAATTCTGGAAATTGAGCGGCAAAATCTTTATAGTCTTTGGAGTACGCAATGAATTTCAAATCAATATCAATAAGGCTCATAGGATTATTGAAAACCTCTACAACCTTATCAATCAACTCAAACAAATCCTTTTTTTTATCGACTATCTGCCTTAAGCTATTATTCCATTCTTCATATCTATCAAATAAGCATTGCAGGAAATTCATCACAAAACCAATGTCATATTTAGAATCCATACATATAAGAGTAATACTAGCAGAATAATAAATTTTATGTTCCGGAGTTCCGATACAAACTAATACTACCGACTTAGTAAAATTAGGGTGATCTGAGAGATCATCCGCCTTTGCCACATAAAGTCTATCAGGTTCAAATTCCATTCCAAACTTATATAACAATGGTCTTTTCAACTTAAGTTTTTGACTATTAAGTCCATAGAATTGAACATTCTGAAAGGATTCGGATAAATTATCATATAAAATATCAGGATTAAGAAACACCAACCTCACTCCAATCAATGCTTATTAGTAATAATTTTAATTATATAACATCTACAGCTTAAGTTAAAGTATACTTTCCAACTTGTTACAAGGACGATTCATATGCGATATAGCGATGTTCCTCATCTACCAGCCTGGGAACGATCTGACGGTGGCTGCCTCTGATATTTTTCTGAAGTCACGAGTCCAATAATCTCATTCCGTTCTTCGGGGGACAGTTTATAGGAAGGCGCCGGAAGAATGGCTAAAGAGCGCTGATCTCCAAGGGGTGTTGACGGATTTTTCCATCACTGAAATGTATGTTCACTGATCTGAAGTTCATCTCAGGCCAGAAATTGTCGTGCGCCATGCTCCGTGACTTCTTCAATTAATTCAACAGACAGCTTGCGGTCTGAGGCTGAGATCATTTGTCCTCGGATTCCCTCAGACCGCTTGGGCCCTTTTTCAGAGCGTAAGTAATGCTGTCGTTTTTACCAGAGCTGCTAACTTTCTTTTTAGTTAACGATTGAGCTGCCCTGCCTTAGGGTTTTATTCAGATCCTTTTTTAGTCTTTGAGATTCCTTTGTAACACTGCCTATTGGCATTGACGCATGCATCCCTTCAGGCTTCAATCTGTTTTCAATATAAAGACATTTTTCCCGGCAGTATTCAGCCAGCTCTGCCTGATTTCATTCGAGTGGTTTCCTGTGCATTCAGAAATTTATTTTCGCTGCATCAAGTTTCTGATGTACCGCTACCCAATGGTGTTGCCACTCTAGAAGCCTTTGCCTCTCTTTTCCACATTCATATATGGCATCTCCTGAATCAAGTTCTTTAATTTATGTCTTTTTTTATTCGATTGCGGCCAGTCCTGCATTAGCAACTATCATATCTTCTTCAACTGTTCCACCACTAACGCCGATGCCGCCGATAATCTGACCATCGCATTTGATTGGAAAACCGCCACCGAAAACAACCATCCGACCTTTGTCACAAGTAGCTAAGCCAAATAGTGAGCCTGATTCCTTGCAGAGGTCAGCAGCTGCATCGGTACTCATTTTTAGAGCAACGGATGTATAGGCTTTATTCGTTGCAATATCAATGCTGGCCAACAGTGAGTCTTCCATGCGGTTTAAAAGAACCGGTTTTCCTGCATTATCACAAACCGCTATGACCATCGGGACATTGATTTCGATCGCTTTTACTGCTGCCGCATCTGCCATTTTCTTTGCCTTATCCAATAATTTTCCTGTTGTAGTCATCGTATCCTCCAAATTTAAATATTATTTTATTAAACATCTAAAACACTTTTGGTTATAAACACAACTTCGTCAACACTTCTTCTATTGTCTCCAATTTCACCGATAATTCGACTATTGCATTTAAATAGCAAAAATGATCACCTAACAACTATCCAAGCACAGGGGGTTCCCATTGAATTATTGATATTATAAAAATGCAATCAGCTTAATTATTTGTTTCTAACTCTTGCATTATCAACATCATAGAAGATACGATCAGTAAGAATTGCCGTATATTTACCAATAGTGACTCGATCTCCTACTTTTGCTTTTGCATTTTCAATCAAAGCAAACCCAATATTCTTTTCAATGGTATATCCATATGTAAATGTAGTGACATTACCAACAACTTCGCCGTTAATCATAACCTGTTCTTTGGGTTCGATAACAGCAGCATCATCGTCAACTGTAAAACCAAGCAAAGCATGTTTCGGTCCGTGTGTTTTAACAATTTCCAAAGCAGCTTTCCCTAGAAACTTTTTATCCCAGGATACTGTCCAATCAAAACCAACTTCCAAAGGATTTGTTCCTGCAAGATCGCTCATAAGAACATATCCTTTTTCTCTCGGCAAACTTGTGATGATAACATCAGTTGCAATTTTTGAAATACCGTGCTTGAAGCCATAATCTTCAAGCTTTGATTCGACCAATGCCTTGTCATCAGGTTTGCAGTAGATTTCATAACCCAGTTCACCGGTATATCCGCTACGTGCGATTTTGACTGGCACATTATCAATCATATTATCTTTAATCGTAAAAAGTTTCATATCATCAATTTTTTCTTTGAGAAAATCGTTCAGTACTGCACCTGATTTCGGCCCCTGCACTGCGTACATGGTAGTAACAGGTGTGATATCCTTATAACTGACATCCATTTTTTCTTTATGCGCGTCAAACCATCTGATCATATCGCTAATATATAGCGTCGAAACCCAATATAATTCATCATCAATACGGAATACAATGACATCATCAATGATGACACCGTCTTCATTAAGCATTGTTGTATATTTCGCTTCGCCCACTTTTGCTTTCGCAATAGAACTTACAAAAATATAGTCTAGAAATGCTTTAGCATCTTTTCCCGTTACTTCTAGTAGCTGATGCGTGAAATCGTAGTATCCCACTGCATTTCTAATTGTTTCATGCTCTTTTCTAATTCCAGCTTCGTTTTTTCTCATATTTTCTCCTTATCACTCATATTACTTTTAGATTAAAGTAACATTTGACAAAACTTTCTTTTATTCTTCCCGGGAATGTGAAGTCAAGTACTTAATCAATATATTACACAAATAATTCAATTTTTACAATTTTCACACTGTATATAATTTTCTTAAATTATTGTGCAATGTGTTTATTCATAAAAAAATTGCGCCAAGCGACGCAACAGCTGTCAAATTGTATTGATGATTCGCTGTAAATAGTTAGATTATCTATATCTATTTTTCTTTACACACTAATGAGCATTTAATCTTTTTCAAACCTTCACTCCACATAAAAAGATCACATCTGCATCACCATTTTCATCAACACCGATGTGATCCAATGTTTGCCTAACCAGTTCCTGCCTGATTTCATCAATCTTGCCATACTCTGCTAACAAGCGTTTCATCTCCCCTGCCCGATAATCTTTCAAAGCATCCCCGCTTGGTTTGATTTCTTCCGGATGATCTACCAGGTGATTCCAGGCGTTTATGAATATGGTCTCGATAGAATTGGCCTTAACTTTAATATCGGTACAATACATTTCTCTAGGAGACTGATCGCTTAGCCAGTGGATATTTTGGGAACGATCGGCCCATAGCTTTCTCGGAGGCGGAGTATACATCTTCCCCTCAATCAGCGTTCCCTTTTTCCCTTGAAAGGTTTTGCAGCGCCAGTATTTCTTACCTCCATTATCAGTCAACTGCATAAAGGTACTGCCGCAGATGCCACAAATGATTCTACCAGCAAAGGGAAATATATCACTCTGATTATGGTATCGACCATTTGTGATGTGATGATCCTGGCAGTATTGTTCTTGCCGCATAAATTCAAGCTGGACCAGGTCCCAGATTGGTTTTTCAATAATCGCTGGATGGGTATCTTCAACATATGGTTTAGGTAATTCTCCATTATTCTTGGCTCGTTTCTTAGTCAAACAGCAGGTATTGTATGTTTTTTGAAACTGAGTGTCGCCTTTATACTTCTCATTGACCAATACTTTTTTAACATGGCTTGGACACCAGCCTTTTCCACCATAAGCCATTGGGACTTTTTCATCTGTCAGTCGTTTCGCGATTTGATACCCACCATAGCCGTCCAGAAATTCCTGATAAATACGCCGGACAATGACCGCCTGTTCTTGATTAATGACCAGATTACCGTCTTCATCTTTGTCATAGCCCAGAAACTTTCCGCTGGGAATGCTTTTGATATTGCCCCGCTCATACTGCTTATGAATCCCCCACTTCACATTGTCCGATTGGGTCTGGCTTTCATTTTGAGCGACCGCTAATATCAGGGTCAGTAATACCTCCCCTTCACTTTGGCTGGTATGAATGTTTTCTTTTTCAAAATACACATCAATCCCCAACTCACTCAGTTCCCGGATGCTGTTGAGACAATCCAGAGTATTTCGTCCAAACCGGGAAACCGACTTTGTAATAATCATCTCGAACTTATGCTCCCTAGCATCATCCATCATTTGGTTGAAGGCTTCTCTTTTCTTTAGACTGGTGCCCGAGATGCCTTCATCTGCATAAATCCCTGAAAAGATATAATCCTCATTTTCCTGCAGCAGTCGATTATAGTAATCAACCTGGGCTGCGTAACTAGTGTACTGACATGATGATAGTTGAATTAATTAATAGTCTTTGATATGATAGCTATTGATGATAGAATAATTCATATCGGAGGAAATTATTATGGC
>JASGLP010000044.1 GCA_030156895.1 Eubacteriaceae bacterium
AAAAATAAAGAATCCGCAGCCAGGGGCTTCCTGGCTGCGGATTCTTTATTTTTGGATCTGATTACGACCTCTTTCTTTGGCGGTGTAGAGTAAATTATCGGCTTGTTGAATCATTTTATTGATATCTGAGCCATTGCCTTCAACAACCCCACCACTAACCGTAATCATATAGCCATCGCAGAAACTCCAGACCATTTTTTCGATTTTTTCCCGAATCAGATTGGCGATAATATAAGCGGTTTCCAGATCCGTCTTAGGCATAACCACTAAGAATTCCTCACCGCCATAGCGGCCAAAATAATCGCTTTTGCGCAAAGAAGACTGAATGTTTCGTGAAATATCTACCAGCACCTGATCACCAGCCAGGTGGCCGAATTGGTCATTAACTTTTTTGAAAAAATCAATATCAAATAAAAGAATGGACAGGTTGGAATGGTAATTGCTGGCGATATAAATTTCTTTTTCCAGGGCTTCGGTGATATTTTTGCGGTTTAAAATCTGGGTTAGCCCATCGGTAACGGCCATATGTTCCAGGGATTTCAGTGCTTCTTCGGCGGCTTCTTCTTTTTCCCGCAGATCATCCACCATGCTGTTGAAGTAGGAGGTCAGTTCGCCGATCTCGGTCCCAAATTCCACCTCTATTTTTGAGGCTGTTTTGAAATTGCGGTTTTCAATGATGTTGCGAACGGAATTTGAGAGTTCAAAAATACTGGTAGAGGCACCGTGTTCGGCAATGTTGAGACCAATCTCCTCATGACTTAAAGAAACCCGCATGGGATGGAAATGATTGATGATTTTCATTAAAATGAAAGATACCCCAAAGGCCCAGATAAAAGCTGACAGGGAACCGAGCATCTGAACTAAAATCTGCTGGCTTCGGGTAATGCCAAATTCAATCAAAAAATGTTCCTTGATAAAAAGTCCGGTTGCGATGGTTCCCCAAATACCCGCAAAGCCGTGAACCGGGATGGCGCCCACCGCATCGTCCAGTTTTAATTTTTCCAGAAGAATGGTGCCAAAATAAACTATCAGACCGGACACCACCCCAATGATCAAAGATCCCACCGCATCAACATAATAACAGCCGGCGGTGATGCCAACCAGGCCGCCGAGGATGCCATTAATGATACTTTCCGGTTCGGGAAGCTGATTTTCACTGAATTTCCAGCTGACAAACAAGCCGGTAATCCCGCCGAATGAGGCGGAAATCATGGTGTTGGCAACAATATCAGCAATTTCGGTTGTGGCGGTTAAGGTGGAGCCGCCGTTAAAACCGAACCAGGCAAAGAAAAGGATAAAAACCCCGAAATAAGCAAAGACCAGGTTGTGGCCACGGATTTTTTTGGCTTTGCCATCTGGGCTAAAACGACCAAGACGCGGGCCAATAATAATGACACCAGCCAGAGCCACCCAGGCACCGATGGAATGAACCACCGTTGATCCGGCGAAATCAAGAAAGCCCATTTGCTCCAGCCAGCCGGCATTATCGGGGTAGAAGTAACCGCCCCAGGCCCAGTGGCCAAAAATAGGATAAATGAAGGCAGAAGTTATAAAAGACATGAGCAGATAGGTGGAAAACTTGGCGCGCTCGGCAACTGCCCCGGAATCGATGGTGGCTGCAGTGCCGGCAAAAACAGCCTGGAATAGAAAGAAGGCGGCCTTCCAGTCTTCCTGTTCAAAATTGGCAAAAAAATCACTGATCCCGACTATACCATGAAAAGAGTGTCCAAACATCAGGCCAAAACCGATAAACCAGAAAGCAGCGACGGAAAGGATGAAATCAGACATATTTTTTATGGCAACATTGATGGAGTTTTTAGCCCGGGTCATGCCGGTTTCCAGAGCCATAAAACCTGGCTGCATCAGAAATACTATCATTGCGGAAATGATGACCCACATATAATCGGCGATATTTTTCATCGGCAATACTCCTTATCTGATCGGGTAATCGTCAAACATCAGCCAATATATATAAGCATGTCTAAGGGAAAATAAATCAACTGAAGTTAAAAAGTAGTATCCCAAGGCTTGATCATGGCGAAGTTTGGCGGATATAATCAATAATAGTGCCATTATAGCACAGCATTATCACCATAAAAAGCGATTATTTTCACAATTGTGAGCAAACAAATTGCCCTTTTGTAGTTTTGGTTAAAAATTGCTAGATTTTAATGAGAGAAAGTTAAAGATATGATACACTGCAATCGGCCAGTATCAACATCAAAGAACTGAAAAAACTGGCTGACCAGAAAATGTATGAAATGAAAATGGGCAGCCAGAAAAGGCGCATAGCGATGGAAAAATCGTCTACAGAAAAGGATATCCAGCCAGAAAAGATTTGGCAGGGGCCATTAAGACGAATGAGGGCAGGTGTTTTAGTGACATTAGAGCGGTTCTTAACTGATTGACAAAGATAGCCGGCTGGGATATACTGAAAATCAATTGGTCGGTGCGGGGTTTGTCTATAAACCGGGACTCGTTAAAAACGAGTCTTTTTTGAAATGAAGGAGAGTTAGAATGAATCAGGCGTTATGGGAAAAATCGGTGGCCTTCCACGGCCATCATTGTCCGGGATTGGCAATTGGTGTGAGAGCTTCATTAGAAGCCATGAAAGCCCTTAAGATTGATTTTTCAGAAGATGAAGATGTGGTTTGTGTGACTGAAAACGATGCTTGCGGTGTTGATGGCGTTCAGGTGATTCTGGGTTGCAGTGCCGGAAAGGGCAATTTGATTTTCAGAAACCGCGGCAAACAGGCTTTTTCATTTTTTAATCGAAAAAACGGGGAAAAAATTCGTTTGGTTTTAAAGGAACTGCCGGAGATGAGCCGGGATGAAAAGGAAAGTTTCCTTTTAAATGAGGCTGATGCCACAAAAATTTTTGATTTCAAAATTCCTGACTATGATTTGCCGGAGCCGGCACGCATTTTCCAGAGCATTATTTGCGAAAAATGCGGTGAAAAAACAGCAGAGCCGATGATCCGTCTGGAAAATGGTCAAAAGCTGTGTCTGGATTGTGCCAATCCTTATAGCAGAGGGATGTAATTTATTTTTTAAGTGAGGCCAAGACAATGAAACTGATTGTGATTCGTCATGCCAAAGTACTCTTTAACTGGGAAAATAGCTATGATCCCCAAACATTTAATGAAGCCTGCGGCGCTTATTCTCAGGCGGATATTTTTAGTGAGGTCGATGCAGCGATTAAAACTGGAACCATGCCGGTTTTTATCAGCCAATTGCGGCGGACAGAGGATACGGCCAGAATGCTTTTTGGGGATCGGGAGTTTATTAGCAATGAAGTTTTCAACGAGGTGGAGTTGCGCGCATTTTCTAAGCGGCCTTCAAAACTGCCAACATTATTATGGAAGGCGGTGGGTCGCAGCCACTGGTTCTTAAACATCCCTTCACAAGCGGAGATCAGGCGCCAAACCCTCAGGCGGGCGGATCTGGCCATTGACCTGCTTGAGGCTCAGCAAGGGGATGTTATCCTGGTAAGTCATGGCATTTTTATGCAGGTCTTGTTTGGCCAACTGAAAAAAAGAGGCTATGCAGTAAAAAGAAGTGGCTCATTGTGGTTTGAAAACTTGGATATGCTTGTCGCGGAAAAATAGGGCGCTGGTTTGAGTCGTCAGATGAAAGGTGAGAGGTGGATAAATGATTGATAAAAGTAAGACCCTTCCTTCAGTGGATGAATGGTTAAAAGCGGCTAAAAAGGATGAAAGCGCTTTGCAGGAAGGCATGTACCTGGTCCACAATGGAACCGTCAGGCAGACCCCCAAAGCCCAAGTCCGACAGGGCTTGGATGACGGCAGCAAAGTCAAGGGGATGCATTTTTCTTATGACCAGGAAAAAGTCGAGGTAGCCATCAGAAAAACTTTTGAATTGGATGGCATTTTTCATGTCCGAGTCTGGCTCAATCAGGGGGAGCTGGCTTTGGGTGACGATATTATGCTGGTGTTAATCGGCGGTGATATCAGACCCCATGTCATTGACGGCCTGCAATTTCTGGTGGAGACCATCAAAAGCACCTGCGTCACGGAAATTGAGAAAAAATAAAAAAGCCGCAATCGTAATAGATTGCGATTTGAGATTGAAAACAAAGTATATTTTAACACCTGAGCACCGACAATTGGCTTTTCTCTTGTCCGCCTCGGGGCGAACAGTTGCCTAAAAAACGTTTATAATTAGTGATTTCAAATTGGGCAACTGTACGAATCCGCGCGCGGACTACGAAATCCAATTGGTCGGTGCGGGGTTTATCTACAAAAAAAGCCGCAATCGTAATGATTGCGGCTTTTTTTAGTTTTGATGAAAGAGCAGACGTCTTTTGTCCAGGGCAAAGTAAAGGACGGAACCCAGCACCATGCAGGAGATGACTTCGCCGATGCCGACTGTGAACATCATCACAGGAATTGGCAGGGGAACGCCATAGCTGTATTTAAGGATAAAGGGAACCACCAGCATATTGGCAATAACCGGCGGAGCGGTTAACAAAAGCGGATTACGGTGGTGGCGCAGCTGATAAACCACAATGGCGGCTAGCAGGGTTGCCAGACTGCCGAAGATCACATCAATCAGGGTACAACCGGTTAAGAGATTGCTTAGAAAACAACCCAGAAAGAGACCTGGTATGGCGGCGGGGGTGAAAGCCGGGAGAATACAAAGCATCTCAGACAGACGCAATTGGATTTCGCCGCTGGCCAGACCCATCATGCTTGACAGGAAGGTCAGAATCACATACAGGGCGGCGATTATGCCAGCCTGGGTCACAAACAGTACATTTAATTTTTTCATTTTCTTCTCCTTTAGTTTTGTTTTACGTGTGGAAGGTCTCGAACACACGATCATCTAAAATCAATGCAAAATACTATAACATAAATAATGGCTTAAAACAATAAAATATTAAAAAATATTTGGCCTAAAGGTTTTAAATTGAGTGACAGGGTAAAAAAACAATAAAAAGGTTGCAAAATTTATCCTTAGGGCGGATTCTTGCATTAGTTTTTTTAAAACCGATCAGGAATTGGTGAATTTAGGTTTTTGGCATAATAAAAATGATATTTCATTGACTTATTACCATAAAATAGGTTAGAATTACTTTGATTTGACAAAATTTCTGGAGTGAAAGAAGGGGACGCGATGAAAAAAGCAATCGCACTGTTTTTAATTGGAATGATTTGTATTTTAACGGCCTGCTCAGGTCAGGATTCACAATCAGCGCTTGATCCGGAAAATCCGGTTACGCTGAATTTATGGCATTACTATACTGGTGATAATAAAATCGCCATGGAAGAGGCAATTGAAAGCTTTAACCAGTCGGTGGGAATGGAAAGTGGTGTTTTTGTCAACGCAATTGCCCAGGGCAGCGTTCTGGAGCTGGAAGAAGCGGTCACGGCAGCGGCCAATGGGACAGTGGGGGCGGCAGAAATGCCGGATCTTTTTTCCTGCTATCCCGATAAAGCGGTTGAATTGGATGCCTTGGGGAAATTGTGCGATCTCAATGCTTATTTTACCCAGGAAGAAAAAGATAAATATGTGACCGAGTTTTTAAATGGGGGCATCTTTGATGAAGACCGCTTTTTAATTGTTCCGACCGTTAAAAGCACCGAAATTCTCTATGCTAACCAGACGGCTTTAAATGAATTCTTTGTGGCCACTGGACAGAACGCTTCAAGTCTGACAAGCTGGGAAGGGGCTTATCAGATGGCGCAGCAGTATTATCAGTACAGCGGCGGTCGGAGCCTGATTGGGATTGATTCATTGGCTAACTATATAATTATTGGCAACCGGCAGCTGGGGGTTCAGATCATCGATGGTGCGAACAGCCAGGCGGTCTTAAACCGACAGGCCATGAAAAAGGTTTTCGATGTGTACTATGGCGGTATGTCCATGGGTTACTTTAATGCAGTAGGTAAATTCCGCTCAGATGATATTAAGTCAGGAGATCTATTAGCGTTTGTAGGTTCAACTTCAGGAGCGGCCTATTTTCCAACCTGGATTGAAAAAGACAATACGCAATCAGATATTGATTTTTTAGCACTAAAGTATCCTGTTTTTGAAGGCGGTGAAGATATCGCTGTTTCGCAGGGAGCCGGCATTGCAGTGACCGCTTCAACGCCGGAAAAAGAGGAAGGCGCAGCCCTGTTTTTAAAATGGCTTACCGATCCCGAGCAGAATATTGAATTTGCGATGAACACTGGTTACTTACCGGTCGAAAAAGCGGCCTATGACAGTGATGGTGTTTCGCAGAAATTGACTGAGATGGCAGCGGGCGAAACGGCAGAGCAGAACGTGGCGGCTGTTTATCAGATTGCCCTTGACCAGGTTGAAGAAGGTAAAACGTATGCATCATTACCCTTTAATGGCAGCTACACAGTGCGTACATATCTGGAAGATTCTCTGGAATCAATGTGTCAAAGTGGGAAAGAAAATGCTCAAGCCTTACGCGACACGGGACTCGATGACGATGCGGTGCTTAAGCAACTGGATTTGGATGCCCGTTTTGAAGAATGGTATGCAATGGTAAAAAATGAACTGGACTTATCCGGGATTGCATATATAGAAGAATAAAAACCGCTTATCAGATCGATTTAAAATTTAGGAACGGAAGCACAATGAAAAAAACGATGAGTTTACGCCGACAGCTTAATATTATTATGGCCTTGATTGTCGTTTTTCAGAGTGTCGCCCTGATTCTGGCACTGGCTTTCTTTCAGGTCTTTGATATGCTCGATGCCGAGGCCGTGAGAGTTTTTAGCAGCACAACGGCGAACCAGAGCCAAACCCTTAATGATGCCCAGGCAAAACTGATTGAAAGCTTTACTCAAGAAACAGAACTTTTAAATGATAACCTGCTTGAAACAACACTGGACTATGGCCTTGCACCAGAAGATATTTATCTGAATGACCAGGCCTATGATGCGGTTGCCCTTGCAGCCAGCCAAACCCTGTTTTCAGTGTTGGAGCAAACGGATGTAACGGGTGCTTTTATGGTTCTAAACGGCTCCAATGCCAAAAAGGATAGTGAATCCGCGCATTCAGCCCTTTATTTAAGAAACCTTACACCGGAATTGGACAAAGCCAGTAATTATCAGCTGAATGTGGGGCCGATTGCGATTGCTAAAAACTATCACCTTCCGACCAGTACTGACTGGAATTTGGATATGGTAATTAAAGCTGATGATCAGACCAATAACTTTTATTTTAATCCGCTCAATGCGGCTCAAAATTATAAAGGATCGGAACTTGCCCGCCTGGGTTACTGGTCGCCGCCGCAGGATATATTGGGCGATAATCAGCGAGTCATTACTTACAGCTTGCCCCTTCTGGATCAAGCAGGTAATCCTTATGGGGTTGTTGGCATTGAAATTGAGCAGAGCTTTTTTTCCGATGAGTACTTGTCGGACGAAGATTTTCCTTATACCGATGGCTTTTACATGGTTGCGGCAGTTGACGACAATCAGATAAATACCAACTGGTTTGTGACAGGTAATGTGGTTGCGAAAGCCTATCTAACCAATCAAAACTTTTTGGTTTTAAGTAAACGCAATGATGAAGGGTTGTATGCTACGACTATGCCTGGTCATTTCAAGGTAAATCTGTCGCTACAGACACTCAATCTTTACAGTGAAAATTCACCTTTCGTCGATGAAAACTGGAGTCTGTTGGGAGTTGTTCCGGAGAATGTTTTACGAGCTAATTCGGCTTCTATTCGCGAAAAACTGATTTATGTTTTTATTGTCACGAATCTGATGGCGTTTGCCATTGTTTTTGTGACAATGCATTTTTTCACACGCAAGATAACCCGTTTGTCCGATTACGTAAAAAATCTGTCTCCATACGATCAGGTGGATTTTAAATCGACGGGGATGCGGGAAATTGACGACCTGACCGCGGCGATTACTGTTTTTAGTCAGAGTCTGACCAATGTTTCGAAAACAACCTCAAAAATTCTGGAATTAAGCCTTTTACCAATGGGGGGCTATGAGATTACGGAAAATGGTAAGAACGTTGTCCTGACAGATTTTCTTTATTGGATTTTGCATTTAGACCCGGGTGCGGTAATCAGTAAGGCGGAATGGGAATTCTGTTATGCCCGGCTGACCAAAGAAAAAATTCCTGATCAGGAAAGTATTTTCAAATATTTTGATAACTATGAAAACAGAATCTACTGGCTGCGGATTATTGAAGCAAAATCGCCGTCAGGAGTGGTTGGGGTGGTCATGGATGTCACCTCGGAAATTGAAGAAAAAAACCGATTGGTCGACGAACTGGAAAATGACGCTTTAACCGGTCTATTTACCGCAACGAGTTTTAAACGAAAAGTGGAAAATCGAATCAATGAGCAAATTGATGGAATTGGCGCAATGGTTTTTATTGACTTGGATAATCTGAAGTATATTAATGATAATTTTGGTCATGAAATGGGCGATCGTTTAATTATTCAGGCCAGCCAGATTTTTAGATACTTTCAGAAATATGGTGGAATTGTTTCCCGAATTTCAGGTGATGAATTTGCTGTTTATTTGCATGGCTACAGTAAGCCGCAGATTCTTCTAAATATGATCAGAAATTTGTATCCATACAGTGAAGCCTTTACACTAAGAATGCCGACAGGGGAAGAAAGCCGGATTCGGTTTTCTGCTGGTGTGGCCTGGTATCCCAAAGATGGATCGGATCCGGATACCCTTTTAAAGCGAGCTGATTTCGCCATGTATGAGGCAAAAAGCAAGGAGAAGGGTAAACTCTATGAATTTGATCCGGAATATTACCAGAAAATGTCTTATTTGCTGGAAAATCGTGAAGCCATTAACCGTCTTTTAGATGAAGAACTGATTACCTTCGCCTATCAGCCAATTGTTGATTTGAAAACAGGTGAAGTTGCGGCCTATGAGGCTCTGATGCGATCCCTTCTGGAGAATTTCAAAGGACCTCAGGAAATTTTGTCAGTGGCGTCGGCGCAGTCAAAATTACTGCAACTGGAGCGATTGGTTATGCAAAAGGTTTTTCAGAGTATTGAAAACCATCAGAAAGTCATTGCCGGTCGTAAAATATTTATCAACAGTATTCCCAATCAGCTTTTGCGTGAGGAAGATCGCCGACAGATTATTGATCGCTATCAACCGTTTTTTAAGCAGGTGGTGATTGAAATAATCGAACGAGAAAGCACTGACTCAGAAATGTTGTTACAGAAGGCTGATTTTATTAGAGCCCATGGCATGCAGGTGGCCATTGATGATTTCGGCAATGGTTATTCCAACGAGCTGCGAGTCCTAAACCTGATGCCGGATATCATAAAAATTGATATCGATATGATTCAGGGGATCCATAAAAATGATGATAAAAGAAATCTGGTTGCAAATCTGGTTACTTTTTGTCATGAAAAAGAGGTGCTGGTGGTAGCTGAAGGAATTGAAGATAGCGCGGATTTGCAAACGGTCATCGAGCTTGACATTGATTATGCTCAGGGCTATTATCTGGCCATGCCCGACTACAAAATTTTAGATATACCCAATGTGGTCAAGCAAGAGATCCTTGAAAATAGAAAATCGTCTAGTGAAAATTAATGGCTTTTTGGATTTCTTTCAGGAAAATGTTGGTGCTATTTAGTTTTATTCAACATAAATGCATAAAAATTTTTATCAAACTCGATTTTTTTATTGAATAAGTGCGTCAGAGCGTTTAAAATGGACTTAAAAGGATAAGAAATTTTGAATTTTAAAAATTAAAGATGGAGGAGCTTTTATGGAGAGTGGACAAAGAAACCGGTCGATTAAAACCAGGATTTTGATTATTCCATTAATCTGTGTCTTTGCTGGGGTCTTGATTTTAGGGGCGCTGTCTGCATATTTTACACAGAAAAGCATGAAGGAGCAGATGCGTGATCAAGGCTATGCTTCAGCGCAACAGGTTGTAAATGAGATTGAATTCAATCAGGCAGCAACAGATGCTTTAAATGAAACGCTGGGATCACAGATTGAAAGTATTGGTAAGATTATTCTGGCCAATGAAGGAAGTATTTCGGATGACTACTTAAGCAACCTGGCTGATCAGACCGGGGTAACGGCGATTTACTGGTATAATCCGCAAGGAACGGTTGTTAATGCCGCCTATGGCGAGTATCTTGGCTGGACAGTACCTACAGATCATGTTATTTACAGCTTTATGCAAAGCGGTGATTCCGTTCTGATTGAGGATATCCGTAAAGATACCGACAGTGATAACTATTACAAATATGGTTATATACGCAGTGCATCCGGCTACTTTGTCCAGATTGGGATGTCTGCTGACGCTGTTTTAGCTTTGACCGATCAATTTGGTTATCAGGCCATGGTCGAAAAACTGGCGGCCAGCGATCAGGTGTCTTTTGCTTCTTTTGTTGATACCGATTTAAATGTGGTGGCTGATACCAATCAGGAGAAGATTGGCACCTCTTTTGCCGAAGTTGAATCGATGAAGAATGCGGTTGTGGATGGCACGGTATCGGCAGAGGAAATCGTGGATAATGGCCAGGATATTTATATGATCACATATCCGGTGGAAATAAACGGCCAGCGCATTGGCGCCTTAAATATCGGCTATACCATGACATCAGTTGAAGCGGCTATTTCCGAAAATATCACGACGACGGTTATTGCGGGCATCATCATCTTCGTGCTGCTGGCGCTGATTCTTTTAAATGCCTCCAATTCAGTGGTCAAGCCGGTCAAAGAAATTAACGCGATGGTTAAGGAATTCAGACAAGGGCGGCTCAGTACCCGCTTAAAGATCAACCGTGATGATGAAATCGGCGAGATGGCTCAAACCCTGGATGCTTTTGCCGATGATTTACAGTTTGTGGTTATGGGCAGCCTTAAAAAACTGGCCGATGGGGATGTTTCCGTCGATATGGTAGTGCGGGACGAACTGGATGAAATTGGACCGGTCATCAATAATACCATTCAGTCTGTAAGGAATCTGGTCAATGAAACCAATATGATTTCCCAGGCGGTAACAGTTGGAGAGCTGGATAAAAAAGGTGACGCGGACGCCTTTAACGGGGGCTTTAAAGATGTTATCAATGGGATTAACGCAACCATGACAACAGTGAAAGACCTGATAGATGTTGTTTCATATTACATTGGCGCCATTGCCAAAGGGCAGATTCCTCAGATGATTACTGATGAATATCACGGCGACTTTAACACCCTTAAAAGTCAGATCAATGATTGTGTGACCGATTTGGGAGCCCTTGAAGAAGGCAATCGGGTACTGAAGCTGATGAGCCAAAATGATCTGTCACAAAGGATCGATAACGATTATCAGGGGATCTACGGCGAAATCGGAAGTTCGATCAATCAGGTTCAGGAAACATTGGGCGGCGTCGTGACCATTGCTGAAAATATCTCCCAAGGGGATTTCAGTGATCTGGAAGTTATTAAAGAACAGGGCAAACGCAGTGATAATGATAATCTGATGCCAAGCCTGATTGCCATGATTGAAAACATTAAAATGTTGCTTGAAGAAACTCAGCTTATGGTACAAAATGCGGTTGCCGGAGAACTGAAGTATCGTGGTGACGAAACAAAAATGCCGGGTGAGTATGCTCAGATCATTGTTGGCTTTAACCAGACCCTTGATGCGGTTATTCGTCCGATTCAGGAAGCGACTGATGTCCTTTCCGAACTGGCTCAGGGTAATCTTCAGGTTGAGGTTGAAAGTCATTACCAGGGTGATCATGCCATGATTAAGCGAGGAATTAATCAGACAGTTGAAAGCTTAAGACGCTATGTCAGTGAGATTTCAATGACCCTGGAGAAAATGGCCCGGGGTGATCTCAGTCTGGAAATCACTTCCAATTATGATGGCGACTTTCTAGCAATTAAAAATGCTTTAAACCAGATTAGTGTGCAGTTAAGTAAAACCATGCGAGATATTAATTTAGCTTCTGATCAAGTGGGTTCTGGAGCTAAACAGATTGCTGATGGCGCTCAGGCATTGGCTCAGGGAACGACTCAACAGGCTAGTTCGATTCAGGAGCTGACTGCTTCCGTTGAAAGTATTGCTGGGGAAACCAAACGGAATGCGGTTAATGCTAATAATGCCAACGAACGGGCGGTTAATGTCCGTAAAAACGCCCAAGTCGGTAATGATCAGATGGAAAATATGATGTCGGCCATGGAAGCCATTAATGCATCGTCAAACGATATTTCCAAAATCATCAAGGTTATCGATGATATTGCTTTCCAGACCAATATTTTGGCGCTCAATGCGGCTGTGGAAGCTGCTCGTGCTGGTGAGCACGGTAAAGGTTTTGCGGTGGTCGCTGAAGAAGTCAGAACCCTTGCAGCCAGAAGTGCTGATGCAGCTAAGGAGACCACTGCATTAATTGAAGGCTCCATTGAAAAAGTGGCTGTTGGAACAGGTATTGCCGATGAAACGGCTGAAAGTCTCAAGGAAATCTTATCAGAGATTGGTGAAGTTACGGAACTTGTTTCCAATATTGCCAGAGCTTCTAATGATCAGGCAACGGAAATTGCTCAGGTTTCACTGGGAATTGAACAGGTTTCAGAGGTGGTTCAGGTCAGCTCTGCCACTGCGGAAGAAAGCGCAGCATCAAGTGAAGAATTATCAAGTCAGGCTGAGATGCTCAAGTCAATGATTAACCAGTTTAAAATAAAAGGCTAAAAAAGCGATTGCCACCGAGAAATCGGTGGCATTTTTTTTATTTAACGGGCTTTTAATATTCTGAAATTGACAAGAAAAACACGATGGTGTAAATTAAGAACAGAAAAAATAATGATGGCATTTCTGTTATAATAAGAGTGAAAGTTTTTTATGTTTGATACATAGAGGTTTGATAAACAATAAAGAAAACGATAACAAGAAAATTGCCATTTGGATCGAAGCGAAGGAGTGTTGATGAAGCGAGCGGATTTAAAAAAAGAGGGGAAGAACAGTCTTAAAAAACATTATTGGGTATTTGTACTTTTGTGTCTGGTAGCGACATTTATTGGAGCGGAATTTCAGGGAACTTTAAGTGCTGTGCATTCTTTTCGTACCCTTGATGCGGATCTGAGTGCTGATGGTGTAAAACTATTTAATGGTGTTTTAAATCAGGCAGCAGATTCTGTTTTCGGCAGGACGAACGGGGTTTTTGCCGATGCGGTAAATGCTTACTATTCGGGTTCAATTGGATTAACCATTGCGAATGTTGTAGAAGGACTGACAAACTCTGCTGATGCGACGCACGTGATTATGATAATTGGTGCGGCTTTTATTTATCTTATCTTTATATTTTTTGTAATCCAGACTTTTTTAGTAGCTTCCAGAAGGGTATTCCTGGAGGGCCGGATTTATGAAAAGGTTTCTTTTTATCGACTTTTTTATTTATTTCGGATTCAGAAATTCATGAATATTGTCAAGGCTATGGCGGTTCTGTTTATTTTTAGATTTTTATGGACATTGACCATTATTGGTGGTTTTATAAAATATTATTCATATCGATTAGTGCCCTATCTGCTGGCCGAAAACCCGGATCTTAAACCGCTGCAGGCCATAACGCTGTCACGACGGATGATGGATGGCCATAAGTGGGAATGTTTCATATTGGATTTATCATTTCTAGGCTGGGGTGTGTTAAGTCTATTGAGTTTTGGTCTGGTCGGTATCTTTTATTTGAATCCTTATAAACAGTCAACCATGTGTGAATTTTATGTTGCGATAAGAGAATCAGCCCAAGAATCGAAGCTAGTGAACGCAGATACTTTGAAAGATATTTATTTGTATCAGAAGGCAGAAGCGGAATTGCTTAATTCTGTATATGAAAAAAAATCGAAAGTTTCTAATCCTGTGATTCAGGAAGAAGATGGCATAAAAGCATTTCTCTATCGAAATTTTGGCATACGAATTGGCAATGATCCTAAAATTTTAGAAAGAGATGCTCAAAAAGTCTGCGAACTTGAAGATCTGGTCATCGAAGCATCTGGCCAAGGGGCCTCTTATCCTACTAGACTGGGCGTTTTCCCGGAAAAGGAAAAACATCTCTGGGCTGAAACGCATAATTATTTGCGATCATATTCAATAACTTCGCTGATCCTGATTTATTTTGCCATGTGCATGATCGGATGGGTCTGGGAGGTGACGCAGTTTCTTATTCTGGATGGCACTTTTATTAAACGAGGCGTGCTGCACGGTCCTTGGCTTCCGATTTATGGAGTTGGCGCGGTTTTAATTTTAACACTCTTGTATCGTTTTAGAAAAACGCCGACCAAAAATTTTTGGATGATTGTTTTGATCTGCGGTTTGGTTGAATACTATACCAGTTTTTTTCTGCAACTTTTCTTTAACGCGGAATGGTGGGATTACAGCGGTTATTTCTTAAATATCAATGGCCGTATTTGCGCCGAAGGATCCCTTGTGTTCGGTCTGGGCGGCATGATGATTGTTTACGTGCTGGCGCCATTTTTAGATACATTCTTTAAAAAATTTTCTTTTAAAGTGACTTTCCCCCTTTGTATGGTGCTGATTCTTTTATTTAGCGCTGATCTGGTCTATTCTTTTGGGCACCCTAATACCGGAAAAGATATTACTGATTATAGCAGCAGGGTTATTTACGAAAAATCGTCACAAGTGGCCGAAAAAAAATATATAAAGAACGATTTTCCAGACCATTATCAAGTGACATAATACCTGTCACTTAAAATAAGCACGGCATCATGAGCAGGGTAGCGTTTATGTGCAATTAAGTAGATCATTAGGAATTTAAGTTTTTCAACTGTTTAAGAATAAATACACAAATAAAATCAAAAAATATGATATACTGAATGAAAAATGGTGTTTATACACCATTGCAGGCTGAAGACAAAATTAATATTCAATTCCTGCGCGCAGACTGCGAAATCCAATTGGTCGGCGCGGGGTTTGTCTATACAATACTGCAATTTATATGAAGGATTTGAAATGAATAATCAGCATTTTATTAATAAGGCCTTCCGGGTATTCGCCTTCAACTCCATCTTATCTTCTGCTGGCGTAGTGTTGGGGACCTTTATTGACGCGGTGATTTTAGGAAATGTTCTGGGGCAGGCAGGGTTATCGGCTTTGGCGGTTGCCATGCCAGTTTATATGATCTACAATCTGATTGCATTTGCCTTTGGAATTGGAGGATCCCTGGCTGTGTCAGAGGCGATTGGTAATGAGGATGAAAAACAGATTGAAAAATGGTTTACTCAGACACTGGCTTTTTCATTAATGGCAGGTTTGTTTATGGCTGTACTGGCGTTTGTTTTTCGGCAGTCTTTTATTGATTTGATGGGAGGGGCTGGTGTAGAAGGCGCCAGTGCTTATTTAATCCCTGTTTTTGTAACGGCACCAGTTTTTATTGTTACACCGGTATTATCTTTGATGATTCGAAGTGACGCTAATCCACTGCTTTCAACAATTGGCATTAGTATCTCTGTCATTGTGAATCTGATCCTGGATTTGCTCTTTGTAGTGGTTCTAAATTGGGGAATCGGCGGAGCGGCTTACGCCATGGTAATCGGTCAGGCTTGTGCGCTGCTTGTGTATGGCTTACACTTTATTAAAAAGCACTGTCGTTTAAAGCTTACGCGCTTTTCGTTCAGATTGTCTGATGCGGGACGCCTGTTCAAGAATGGTTTTGGAGTTGCTTCAGTCTATGTATATCAAGGTCTCCTGCTGATTGTTGTCAATCAATTGTTAAGTAATCAATCAGGTTCTGAAGGACTGGCAATATATAATGCTTTTTTCAATGTTTCACTTTTTGCCTACGCAATTTTTGATGGCGTATCACTGGCTTTAGCACCTTTAATCGGTACTTTTAATGGTGAAAAAGATCTTGAAGGGGTCTATGAAACCATGCGTCTGGCTTTAATGACAGCTGTTTTTTTAAGTGTGGTTTGTGGTTTGGTTTTGATTCTATTTGCGGAACCGATTTCTGAATTATTTGGGCTGCATTCGGAATTACTGGTTAAAACCTTTAAAATTTTTTCGCTCGCGGCGATTCCGACCTGTATTAATTGTGTGATGGCAACCTTTTATCAAACGATCAAAAGAAACCGTCTGGCTTCGGCGATCTTTTTACTGCGGGGCTTGATTTTGCCGATAATTTTTTCAGCCGTATTTATTCCCCGCTATGATGTGGCGGGTACCGCCATGGCCTTATTAGGATCAGAGCTCTTAACGATCATAATATTACTGACGGTTGCGGGAATAGTTAAGAAAAGAAACGGCTACGATAATTTGCTGCTTTATGAAAAACCGGTATTTAATAAAGATGCGATTTATGAAAATCAGCTGGCAAGCGATTTGACAAAGCTGGCATTATTAGCGGATGAAATTTCCGAATTCTGCGAAAGTCATGAAATTGATATGAAAACCGCCTATTATATCAACCTGACCATTGAAGAATTATCGGCTAATATTATAAAATTTGGTTTTGCGGATGGGAAAGAACACTATATCAGCATCAAAATCGCTGTGTTTGAAGAGGATATCTATGTTCGACTGCGGGATGACAGCATGACCTATAATCCCTTTGAAGAACCAGATCATTCCGACGAAGCCATGGATTATCTTGGCGTTTCCATCATCCGCCAAAAAGCCAAGGATTTTGCCTACAACCGGACACTCGTCTTTAATAATCTTTTAATTATTTTGTAGAGGTGATATATGAAAAATGTGTTTAAAATCCGAAAAATCAGTCTTAAAGCAAAATTTTCGGCAGCCAGTATGTTGCTGGCTGTGATATTATGCGTAGCCATTATTCTCGTTTCTTACTATAGTTATCGGGATGCCATGTTTGATCGATATAAAGAAAACATTACGTCTCTGGTTCACACAGCCGCTACGATGGTTCCAGCGGACAAGGTCGATACTTATTTTGAAACCATGGAAACGGATGAAGAATATGACCGGATGATTGAAAATTTTCGGATCATTCAGGAAGAAAACAATCTGGAATATCTATATAGCTATGTTCCCACTGAAGAAGGCCTAAAAGTTTTTGCTCAGGGGACCGTAGCCGGCGAGGTTGGACATTTTACCCTGGGAGATGTCTTGGGGACGGATTACTATCCGCAAGAGGATCTTGACTCAGCAATGTTATTGTTTACCGATCCAAATCAGCCCAAGATCTATATTACCAGTGATAGTGCTTTTGGATATCTGATTACTGCTTTTGAAGTGATCCGCGATGAAGCA
Organism: Eubacteriaceae bacterium; assembly: GCA_030156895.1. Classification (GTDB taxonomy): domain Bacteria; phylum Bacillota; class Clostridia; order Eubacteriales; family Eubacteriaceae; genus Acetobacterium. The sequence goes on from JASGLP010000044.1 coordinate 17,200, forward strand.
GGAAATCCGATTTTGGTTGTCGGAGCAGACATGTCCATGAGTGTTATTGGTGATACACTGATGCATTACATATTACTGGTATCGATTATTTCATTGTTTATTTTTGCCTTATTCATTACAATCTATTTGTATTTTCTGAGAAAAGAATTGATTAATCCCTTACAGTTAATTGTGGATGGCGCGACCGACTTTGTTAACACCAATATGGATGATGATCTGGGTCAGATCATGGCGCTTGATTTAAAAATTAATACCGGCGATGAAATTGAAATTTTGGCGCAGGCCTTTAATCAGATGACCAGTGATATTATTCGTTATATTAATGAGCTGACACAGGTCACTTCGGAGCGTGAACGAATTGAGACGGAGCTGCGCATTGCGACCCTGATTCAGGAAGGTATGCTGCCTCAGGATTTTGAATTCCCGGGACGTACGGATATTGGTGTTTTTGCTTCAATGAAGGCGGCTAAAGAGGTGGGTGGTGACTTTTATGATTTCTTCTTTGTCGATGAGGAGCATTTTTGCATTGTGATCGGCGATGTTTCAGGTAAGGGAGTACCGGCTGCTTTGTTTATGGCCATGAGCAAAGCGACCGTTAAGGATTTGGTTTTAAGACGGTTGCCGGTTGATGAAGTCATGAGCCAGGCTAATAAAAATCTCTGCAAAAACAATGAGCAGGGTATGTTTGTAACACTCTTTATCGCCATTATAGAAATAAAAACTGGTCGTATTGAGTGGTGTGATGCTGGCCATAACCCAACCATTGTCTGGAAAAAAGATGGTCGTGTTGAGATTCTCAAGGGCAAAAAAGGCTTTGTCTGTGCTGGGCTGGAAACGGCTAAATATAAAATGAACGAAGATTATATTGAAGCGGGTGACATCCTTTATCTCTACACTGACGGGGTGACAGAGGCCAATAATGTTGAAAAAGAACTATACGGTGAAGAGCGCCTTTATCAGTTGATAGAAAACCTGAAAAAACGTGAAATCAAAGAACTATGCACGAGTGTATTAGTTGATCTTGATGACTTCACAGGTGAAGAAGCGCAGTTTGATGATATTACCATGCTGGGATTTGAAATAAAGGAGTCAGGATGGATTTTATGATCAAGCAGGGTGAAGAACTGCCAATAGAAACATTTCAGGAAATTCTTGACTTGGATAAAATTACCTATGGAAACCAGGTCATCACCGATGAGGGACTGGCATACAGACGTTATAAAATGTTTAAAGATGGCATTATAGCTGCATTTTTTAATAATGAACTGGCTGGCTTTTTCTGTTTTTACAGTGTTAAAGCAGATGTTTACGAAAAGGCAGTTACTCAGCGAGTGCTATTTGATGATAACCTTCAAACAGCAGATCTGAAACCATTAACGCTAAGCAATTCCAATTATATTTTGCTGCTGGATATGAATATCAGAAAGAAGTTTCGAGCTGAAGGCCTGGCCAGAAAATTAGAGCAAACAGCTGGGAATTACCTGCTTCAAAAAGAAAAAGAAGGTTTTAAAATTGATAAAATATTTGCCTATGCCTATACGGAAGAAGGTTTTAAAATTTTAAAAAACCTTGGTGGAAAAATGGTTTGGGAAATAGACGGGATCAGCCTGATGGATTTGCAGCCAAGGGCATTTATGGAGTTGACACAATGATGGTTTCTCAACAGAAGCTGGATCGGAAAAAAATTCAGGAAGCTCATGCGCTCTTAATTGAAGCCTTTAAAAATGATCCTCTTTATCAAATGGTTTTTTTAGAACAGGCAGAGCTCAATCGCTATTTAAAAATTATGCTCCAGTATTACAATCGCGCGGGAACTATTTTTACCGCTTATGATCAGGAAAAAATGGTTGCAGTGTCACTTTGGATGCATCAACAAGAACATTTTTTTTCCTTTAGGAAAGCATTGAAAAACCGGATGGCCAAAGAAATGCTGGGATTTGCCTTGAAAACGCGTTTCAGCAGTTTAATTCGAATGATTAGAGAAGCCTGGATGACTGAGCGGTATCATGATGACCGTGAGCATCATTATTTGTTTATGATTGGGTCAATCCAAAAGGGAGCAGGATCAGGGCTTCTGGAATATGCAATAGAAAAATATGATGACTGTCCCATTTATCTGGAAAACAGCAATGTTATTGATAATTGGCATTTTTATGAACGTCATGATTTCCATCTGATCAGACGGATTGATGTGATGGGCGTTTATGTTGACTTATTGACCAATAGAAAAGGAGAATAGGATGAAAGAATTAAGGGTTTTAGCGAGCGTTGATCATTTGCCTCAAGTGTTGAGTTTTATCGATACTGAGCTGGAACAGGCTGGGACGGATATGAAAACCCAGTTCCATATTGATCTGGCTGTGGAGGAAATATTTGTCAATATTGCCAATTACGCTTATCTGGAAGAGACAGGAGACGCCACGATAAATTTTGAGATTTCTGGGGAGCCATCAATCGTTCAGATACAATTTAAAGATTCGGGAAAAGCGTATAATCCTCTTGAGAACCAAGATCCTGATATCAGCCTTGCAGCCGAAGACCGGATCATTGGAGGATTGGGTGTTTTTCTCGTCAAAAAAAACATGGACGAGCTTTTTTATCAATATGAAAATAATCAGAATATTTTGACCATTCGCAAGAGATTGTAGTGATACAGTCTCTTTTTAAGATTCTGGGCAAGGGGCAGAAATTGCTTGATATCAAATTATAGTTGCCAGAACTTCGTTAATATATCAGTTTGATTTGTATAAAAATCCTGTTTGTTGTAAAATAGAAACAACAAACAGGATTTTTGATGTTGGAGGATTACGATGTCCAAACAAAATATTTTTGATAACGAGAAATTCTTTAATGCTTACGTTGAAAACTGCAGGGATCATTCACATGCCGAAAATCTGATTGAAAAGCCAGCACTGTTTTTGCTGGTTTCAGATTTAAAAGGTAAAAAAGTACTGGATTTGGGATGTGGTTTCGGCGAAGCAAGTGTTGAGTGCGTCCGACTTGGTGCCAGTCAGGTGATCGGGATTGATATCTCAAAGAAAATGATTGCAGTTGCTCGCGAGAAAAATGCCAACGATAAGATTGAATACCGCAATATTTGTATGGAAGATGTGGCACTTTTAAACGGTGGCTTTGATCTGGTGATTAGCTCGATGGCCGTTCATTTTGTTGAAGATTTTAAGTTGCTCCTGGAAGATGTTTATCATTTATTAAATCCTGGAGGGACGTTTATTTTTTCGCAGGACCATCCATTTAGAACATGCAATATTCTGGCGGGGAAAAATGGGGAAGAAAACTACCCTTTGCCCTATGGTAAGGAAGGAAAAATTATCGCTGACTGGTATGGTGAGGGGGTTATAAAATATCATCGAACATTTTCCGGGCTTGTTAACAGTCTGGTGACAAATGGTTTTAATATTGTGACGGTTCTGGAACCTCTTCCGGATCAGGAAGTGCTGGCGATGTATCCCCAGTATCAAGAAAAAACGGATTATTCGGATTATCTGATTATAAAAGCGCAGAAGGCAAATTAGTTGAAAAATTTAATTAATTTGCTTTTCATTAAAGACAATTGTCTGAGAACAAGATTCAATAGGTATCAAAGAACAGTCATCTGGCGGACTAAGACAAAAGCTTCTGATCACAAGAGTCATTGCCTCAAATCCCGCAGTCCTGTTCTTTGATGAAGCCACCAGTGCGCTTGATAATCGTTCTCAGAAAATTGTATCGGAAAGCTTAAAAAATCTAGATGCAACAAGACTGGTGATTGCCCATCGCCTTAGCACAATTTTAGAATGTGATCGGATTGTAGTACTTGAAAAAGGCAACATTGTGGAGGAAGGATCGTATCAAGAACTGATGCAAAAAGAAGGCGTATTTTATAAATATGCTAAAAGACAGCTAATATAAAGCAGTTTTTGAACTAAAAAGAGCATTGACAATTGATAGCTGTCGGAGTAAACTAATTTTAATTCTTTAATCGAAGTTTCATAGAAGGCGAGGGAATTATGAGTCAAAATGAAAGTACTGAAATGATGTTTTTGGATTTGGTCGACAAAATAAAAGTAATTTTAGCGGCAGATCTCTGGCAAAAGGTAAATTGTTCAAAAAATGAGTTATATGTAATGCTTTACCTGTATCGCAACAGTAGTGTTAATATGACTGAACTTGCAGACTATTTAGAGGTTCCTTTAAATACAGCAACTGGTATTATTTCACGAATGGAGAAACATGAACTTTTAAAGCGTGAAAAGAGCCCAGAGGATAAGCGGGTCATCACGATAGTCCTGACAGATAGTGGGGTTTCGACTGCAAAGGGAATTCTTGGGGAACTGATGGGTATCAGTGAACGGATTCTTGAAAGTTTTACGGATGAAGAGACGATTGTTTTAATCAAGTTAATTGATAAAATGATACGGATCGTGGAACCACAAAATCAGGAAAGCGAAATTTCATAAGCAATAGCGCCTGGAAAATGATTTTGTCGAAAATGATGCAGTTTATGCGTGATTCGAGATACGAAGTATATCGTGCGATTGGCTGAAAAAACGAAGAATTAATAAAAGCTTAAAGAAATAAGGATTAACAGTGCCTTAACACGATTCAAAGGTTTCATAAAGTTTCGAGCGTTATTCTATGTGTGAGCAAACAACAAATCCTTTTTCTTTTCATTCCTAATACAAAAGGCAGCGTACTTTCAGTACGCTGCTTTTTGCGTTGATGATATGTTTATTTAAGCTGCCTTGCGATAATGTCGCGTTTTAAAAGGAATCTTCGTTGACAATGCGTAAGACATTCTATAAAATGATGTGAATCAGCTCATATGAAAGCGGAATAAATGTCATATTTTGCATTTTTAATTTTACAGCACGGGTTTATTAATTAAGGAAGCTGTGCTATTATTAACATATGTTTTTTATGGAGGGCTTATGATCAAACTACTTATCAGAAGAAGGATAAAAAATTATGAAGATGTAACTGATCAGTCGGTACGCGAAGCTTATGGTGTGCTTTCCGGGACTATTGGGTTGATGTGCAATCTCCTCTTGTTTATAATAAAGCTGGGTGTGGGACTAGTGATTAACAGTATTGCAGTTATTTCAGACGCTTTTAACAATCTGACTGATATGGGATCATCGATGATTTCCATTCTAGGTTCGAAATTTAGCAATAAACCTGCTGATCAGGATCATCCCCTGGGACATGGGCGGTATGAATATATTGCGTCACTGGTGGTTGCATTTATTATTATGAGCGTAGGGCTACAGCTGATAAAAACTTCCTATGATAAAATTGTTAACCCGGAAATCATTGCTTTTAACTGGTTGACACTTTTGTTACTGGTTTTGTCAGTGCTGATTAAGTTATGGATGTATGCTTATAATTTTTATATTTATAAAAAGATCAACTCCAGTGTAATCAGAGCAACGGCCTTTGACAGTTTAAATGATTGTTTTGCGACTACCATGGTCATCGCATCAATGATTATCGGACATTTCTTTAGTGTTCCAATCGACGGCATCGCCGGAATTATTATTTCGCTGCTGATTATGTACACTGGTTTTTCTGTCGCTAAAGATACAGTCAATCTACTT
>JASGLP010000045.1 GCA_030156895.1 Eubacteriaceae bacterium
TCCGGTTATAATACTATGCTTCATATAATCTCGACTGCGCTATTCTGCTCAAAATAAAGTGACTGATGGTGGTGCTTTTAATTTGACGGACAACACTACTGCATCCAGCCATCATCAGCGCAGGCAACAATAAAAAAATTAAAATCAATAAATACTTTTTTTTCATTTAAGAACCTCACTTTCTTTTCTATGAGTATAAAGATACCCATTAATTTGTCAAACAAACAAAAAATCCAAATTAAAAAAGACTAATCAACAAAAAAAGAAATTGAGAATAAACATGTTTATGTTCGTATGAACAGAAAAAGAAGGCAAATTTATATTGAAATACAAAAATTTAAAGCGATTTAAAAATATCGAAAATCAATGTTTTCAAAAACAAAGCTATAAAAGAAGGTAATACAATAATAGAAATACTACAGTTATTCAAATAATCCGTTCAAAATAGAAATTAAAAAATTAATTGTAAATAAATAAAATTGACGAAATTGTTTACATAAATTAGTGAATGATTTATAATTACAATATTAGGTTGTCGGAGAAAATGGACTATCATGATTTTTATATGCATAATATTCGATAACAAATTAAGAAGAGGAGAAATAAAGTTGGAACAGGAAAAAAGCATATTTTCAAAACTGCTTGTATCGATTGTTTTACCAGTTATCCTGGTAGGTTGTATTATGGCAGTTTTTGTTGTGGTGTTAGACATTACGCAGACAAGTCAGTTGCTTATAGTTATTGGAATAGGTGTTTTGGTAATCGTGTTTCTAATAATTGCGGGCATAAACAAATTATCGGCAAGAATCGAACGTATCAGTCTAGGTGCAGCAAGACTTGCTTCCGGAGACTCTTCTATAGATTACCAACTTGAAAAAATACCGGATTCCCTTGGTAGTTTAGATCGGTCAATTGCTGCTTTAATTGACAGCAACAATAACAATATCCTAATGGCTCAAAAGATTATCGAAGGAAACTGGCATTCAGATTTAAATGATATCAAGTCAAAAGATTCTCTTGGTCAGAGTTTACATCAGATTGGTGATACGCTTGTCGAGAATAATAATTTGATGGATAATCTTTTATCAGCAATTGAATCTGAAGATTTTTCAGATCTTGCTGTGACTGGATTTTACAAGGAGAATGGCAATAAGCTGATCAAATCAGTCGAAAGTGCTGTTTTGGAACGGGCTTATTATCTGTCTTTGTTAGACGCACTGCCGTATCGCATAACCGGAATTGATCTGGAAATGCATATTACTTTTATTAATAAAATATTGGAAGACCTTTGTTTGTTTACTGGTAGCATTCAACATGACCGTAGTGAAATGGTCAATACAAATTGCCAGGATTGTCAACTAGAAATGTGCGGAACTGAAAATTGTGGTATCAGACGACTAAATGAAAAGGGACTAACTGAATATCCTTTCGTATTTATGGATCGCCATTATCGGATGGATACCTTGCCGGTACTTGACAAAAAGGGACAAAAGATTGGCTATGTCGAAATATCACATGATACCACTTCAACTGCAAGTGTAGCTGCTTTCTCAGATGTCGAAGTTAAAAGACTTGAAAATAATTTAGCCAAGTTAGCTGCTGGTAATCTCGATTTGGATTTGGAGATTGCAAATGGAAATGAATTCACCGGTGCGGTAGAAGCTCAATTTGAGGAAATAGCTGACAATTTAAAGGATGTAAAATCATCAATTGGAGAACTAATAACTGATGTTTCTATGATGGCCAAGTCGGTGGTTGATGGCAATCTTGATGTTCAATCTGATGAAAGTACATATAGTGGCGCATGGCAAGACCTAATTAGCGGAATGAATTTGCTGCTGGAAAGTGTTCGATTGCCAATTGAAGAAGTAACTAATGTAATGGAAGCAATTTCTAACGGGGAACTTAATCTGGCTGTTGAGGGAGCTTATAATGGTCGCTTTGAAGATCTCAAAAATACTGTTAATCAGATGGCAGTTCGTTTTAAAGAGATTATTGAATTGATATCAAACGTTACTGGCGAAATTGGAAAAGGAAATCTTTCGCTAGATAAACTACCTTCCTTCGGAGGGGACTTTGATGGGATTTCTAATGCCTTAAATCTAATTATTAATACTTTAAATGATTTATTTAAGAATATTTTCAATGCTTCCGAACAGGTGAATTCCGGCGCTGAACAAGTGGCCGACAGCTCACAGAGTCTTGCTCAGGGATCTACAGAACAAGCTAGTTCAATTGAAGAATTAACAGCATCAATTTCTGAAATAGCGGATCAGACCAAGAATAATGCTGTTAATGCCAATAAGGCGCGGGAATTAACCAATCACGTCATGGTGAATGCTGAGAAAGGAAATGCCCAAATGTCTGAAATGCAAGTTTCGATGATTGGGATCAACCAGAGTTCGGAAGATATTACAAAAATTATTAAAGTGATTGATGATATTGCTTTCCAGACCAATATCCTGGCCTTAAATGCAGCAGTTGAAGCAGCTAGAGCTGGCCAGCATGGAAAAGGTTTCGCCGTTGTTGCAGAAGAAGTCAGAACTTTGGCAGCACGAAGTGCGGATGCTGCCAAAGAGACAACCGTTTTAATTGAAGATTCAATTTCAAAAGTTCAGGAAGGAACAAGAATTGCTGATGAAACTGCGATTGCCTTAAATGATATCGTTTCTGGGATTGATCAGGTTAATGATTTGATTAGCAATATTGCCACGGCATCAAATGATCAGGCGACGGGAATTGCTCAAATTAATACTGGGGTTGAACAAGTTGCGCAAGTTGTTCAGCAGAATTCTGCGACGGCTGAAGAAAGTGCCGCTTCCAGTGAAGAGTTGTCGAGCCAGGCGAATTTATTAAAAGAACATATCAATAAATTTAATTTGCGTTAACTTTTAAGTCAGCACGGATAAGTTTTCGGACTATAAAAAGTCAATTAATCGGTAGGGGGTTATTGGCACAGTGAAAAGATTATGGAGAACGTATGAATCATTATGAAAAATTAAAAGACTATGCTCGTTTAATCGTTCAAACTGGAGCGAATGTACAGAAAAATCAGGAAGTTGTCATAAGCGTGTCGGTCATTAATTATGAATTTGCTCGTCTAATAGTAAAAGAAGCTTATGAAGCTGGTGCAAAAGAAGTTATCGTAATATGGAACGATATCGAAACCAGTCGGATGCGCTATGATTATGGCCAAATGGAAATTTTTGAATCAGTCCCGAATTGGATTGCAGAATCAAGAAATTATTATGCATTAAAAAAATCTGCTTTCATTTCTATTACAGGGAATGATCCTGAGGCTTTTAAAGGTGTTGATAGCGAAAAATTGAGACTAAATGCTAAAGCATCTCATAAAGCTTTCGAACCATACTATCGTAAAACGATGAGCAGCGAAGTGCAATGGTGTGTAGCAGCTGCAGCTGAACTCAAATGGGCAAAAAAAATATACCCTGAGTCTCAGGACGAAGAAGCGATAAAAAAATTATGGCAGGCTATTTTTTCAGCAGTGCGAATTGATGAAGATGACGCGGTCATAAAATGGCGAAAGCATAATGACTTTCTCCGCGAAAAATGCAAACTGTTAAATGATTATCATTTTGCAAAATTGCACTATAAAAGTGAACTGGGGACAGATTTTATCATCGGTTTACACCAGGATCATGTCTGGGAAGGCGGTGCGGAGATCTCAAAAGATGGCATTCCATTTGTTGCGAATCTACCCACGGAAGAAATATTCACTTGTCCAAATTGTTATGAAGCTGAAGGGACGGTTGTTTCAGCCATGCCCTTATCTTATCAGGGAAATATTATCAATGAATTTACGCTTACCTTCAAGGAAGGGAAAGTTGTAGATTATTCTGCAAAAACTGGATTAGAAATTCTAAAAATTCTGCTGGATAGTGATGAAGGGGCTAAGCGACTGGGAGAGGTTGCTCTGGTGCCCTACAATTCGCCGATTTCCAATATGGGGATACTGTTTTATGAGACCCTATTTGATGAAAATGCTGCGTGCCATCTGGCTTTAGGAGAATGCTATCCGACAACAATAGCAGGTGGCGATAAGATGACAAAAGAAGAATTAACGACATCGGGTGGAAATTCTTCACAGGTTCATGTCGACTTTATGATTGGTACTGCTGATCTATCGATATTCGGAATGACTGATGATGGTAAAAGCATTCAGATTTTCGAAAAGGGAAATTGGATTTAAACCAACTACCTGCGCAATGACTGAAAAAGAAAGCGAGAAAATAATGAAAAAATTGATATCAATTTTTATGATACCCGTTTTAATAGGAATGTTTTTTCCGATTACGATATCTGCAAATACCTTGCCAGATACAATGATGATTCAGAGTATAGATGAAATAAATAATATCTCTGAAGAGAGTCAGATTAGTGATCAAGTAGTTGTTATTTATAAAGAATCTGCTAACATAAGTGATCTTTGTATAACGACAAACGAGGTAAAAGCGGGTCGAACACTTAATGATCAGGTGGATCTGATTGAAGTGGCTGATTCAAATAGTGTTGATCAAGTGGTTGAGGAACTATCAGAAAACCCTAATGTGCTGGCAGTTGAGAAAAATAGTACAATAACAGCTTCAGCCTTGCCTGATGATCCAGGTTTAAGTGAAGAATGGCAGTTTGAACGGGTTGGAGCAGACCAGACCTGGAATCAGGTGTCGAACCGAGATGCGGTCGTTGTTGCGGTTATTGATACTGGTGTGAATATTAATCATCCTGATTTAGTAGGACGAACCGTAAGTGGTTTTGACTATGTCAATGGTACGACAACGCAAATAGATTTGGCTGGACATGGGACAATGGTGTCCGGTTGTATTGTTGCAACTGCAAACAATGCGACCGGTATAGCAGGAATTGCTGGGAATGCCAATATTCTGGTGGCTCCTTATCGTGTTGGTGGCCTGCAAAAAGATGATTATCAATTAGACGTTGGTTATATTTGCGCGGCTTTATATGATGCCGCCAGCCGTGATGATGTCCGAGTAATAAATATGAGTTATGGCGGATATGGGGTATCATCGGTTTTGCGAACTGCGGTCGCCCATGCTGCTGATATGGGAAAGGTTTTAGTCGCATCGGCTGGAAATGAAGGGGCGAATCCGGATTACACCGGAGAGTTTGCGATTCCGGCATCATATAATAATGTCATTTCAGTAGCGGCTACTGATATTAATAATCAAATTGCTTCTTTTTCACAACACAATAGTTTAGTTGATCTTTGTGCTCCAGGAAAGGAAGTTTATACAACTACGACTGATGGCAGTTATGAAAGTGTCAATGGAACCTCATTTTCCAGTCCAATTGTTGCGGCGGCTTGCGCGGTACTAATTGCCCAAGATCCAGACCTGGAAGCTAATGAGCTAGAAACGATTTTAAAAGATACTGCTCTTGATTTTGGCGAACCTGGCCGCGATGATTATTTCGGTTACGGGATGATTCAGCTCGATGAAGCGCTTAAAGAAGTGAGCCCCTATACGCCTTTGGCAATTGACGCTTTCACCCTAGATCAGCCAGTGGATATTACGACAGGTTCTGCAATTACCCTAGCAACACAGGCCAGTGGCGGAAGCCAGTCTTATCAATATAGTTTTTTTTATGAGTTAAATGGCGAATCGGTGATGATACAGGAATACAGCGACGCAAATTCGGCAATATTTACACCGATGGCAGCGGGCACTTATACCTTATGGACGCAGGTTCTCGATGAGCAGGGAATGAGTGCGCAAAAATCAATTGAAAACTTTGTTGTTAAGTCGCCAGAATCTGTATCGCTTGCTTATCGTACCCACGTTCAAAATGATGGTTGGCAGGAGTATGTAAAAGATGGTGCACTTAGCGGAACTGTGGGCCAAGGTCTAAGACTTGAAGCATTAGAAATCTCTGCGATTTCAGATAAATATGATGTGGGAATTAAGTACAGAACGCATGTGGAAAATATTGGCTGGCAAGATTTTGTCGAAAATGACGAGCTCAGCGGAACAGTGGGCAAAGGATTGCGCTTAGAAGCAGTAGAAATTGTATTAACTGGTGCGGATGCAAACCTGTTTGATGTCTATTATCAAGTGCAGACTCAAAATTTAGGCTGGTTAGATTTTGCTAAAAATGGAGAATCTGCAGGGAGTGAGGGTTTTGGCTATCGCTTAGAGGCGATTAAAGTATTGATCCTCCCAAAAGGAAGTGCGGCTCCTGGAGAAACAGAAACAGCTTTTATGAGAAATTAAATTGAGGATGATATGAAGTTGAAAAAATTACTGATTTCAATTTTAATAATTAACATGTTCCTATTGTCGGGCTGTGCTTCAAATGTGGTTGAATTGAATTTAGGTCTTCAAAAGGAAGATACCATCTTTCAGGTTTCAACAATTCAGTCGCTTTTAGAAGGAAATTATGATGGCTATTTAAGTTTTGAAGAATTAAAAAAAGTTGGGGATGTTGGCATTGGGACTTTTGAAGCTGTAGATGGCGAAATGATCATGATTGACAATACAGTCTATCAGGCAAAAGCAGATGGTACAGTTGAAATTGCAGCAGATTCGGAGAAAACCCCCTTTGCAGTGGTCACGACCTTTAATAATGATGAAACGGTGGAACTTGAGAAAACAGAAAGTCTTGAAGATTTGGAAAAACAGCTTGATCCATTTATCACCAGTAAAGATTTATTTTATGTGTTTCGGATTGACGCAAATTTTGATAGTCTGCAGGTGAGATCTGTGCCAGCTCAGGAAAAACCATACCCAGTTTTAAGCGAAGTGGTTAAGGAACAATCAGTTTTTGATTATAGTGGAAATTCGGGAACGATAATCGGATTTTGGTGTCCCGACAATCTTGGTGGAATAAATGTTTCGGGTTATCATTTCCATTATATATCTGAAGATCGAAGTCAGGCAGGACATGTTCTGGATTTAGCATTTTCGGCAGCTCAGCTTTCTGTTGATGAAAGTGATGGATTCGAAATGGCTGTCTTTGATACCAGTTCTGAAGAAGATATTGCGAATGTTCAGGAAGCTATCGATTCTGTCGAGTAAAACAATGAGCGTCCCAGGACCAAATATTTTTAATCAAGATTTAAAAAGACCGGATAAAATTTCGGTCTTTTTAAATTTGATAGTTAGAGATATAATGATAGAGAGATTCAATTATCCAAAAACAAAATAGTTGATAAGAATCGAAAGAGGAGACTTCATAGAACCGGGTCTTCTTTAAAAGGTTGATAGAGAAGACCGGTTAATCTAAAAAGTTTCTTAGCAGCAATTACCTGATCAGAATCGGGGTATTTATCTTCAAGATAATAAATCTTTCTTATTCCGGCCTGAATAATGGCTTTGGCACATTCATTGCAAGGAAAACAGGTAACATAGAGGGTCGAATGGGCGAGTGAGCGGCCATCGGAGTTTAAGATAGCATTGAGTTCAGCATGACAGACGTAAGCGTATTTGGTTTCTTTAAAACAGCCTTCGCGTTCCCAGGGTAAATCATCATCACTGCAGCCCTTGGGCATGCCATTATAACCAGTTGATAAAATAATGTTATTCTCATTAACGATGCAGGCCCCAACTTGAGTATTGGGGTCCTTGCTGCGCATCGCAGAGAGCTGAGCGATTCCCATAAAGTATTGGTGCCAGGTGATATAATCTTTTCTTTTCATGAGTTCTCCAATTTAAAAAGTCGCCTTAGTTTTGAAATAATACAGACTGCTCCATTGAGACCGGATAAGCACTTACGGAAGTGCTATTAACGTTTTCCGGGGAAAGACTGACCGCATTGATTTGGGAATTACTGTATGTTTTATAATAAAGTGTTTGTGTTGTCAAATCGTAGCATGCTGTATACTGCGTGAATTCCAAGTCCTGTTCTTCAGTTACTACGCTACCTTTAACCAGTGATACGCCATCAAGAATATGAAAAATAGTTGACATACCATCGGTGTATAGATTGCAAGGTGTGCTTGAGAATTTGGAAAAGACAGTCTTTACAAATCGTGATGGTGAGGTGAAATCACCTGGTAACCCAATTGTTCCGAACCCTTGGGAAAAGGGTTTAAATGTTACACCAGAAAGATTAAGGCCTTCATTTTGAGTCGGGTGGATGCCAATAAAATTGTTAATATTAGTTATATGCCAATCAAAAGGTGGACTGTTAGTCATAATGCCAATGGAATTTTCTAATATCTCCAGCCCGCTTTCTCGCGGTTCTATGACAATACATCGACCAAACTGATCCGAGATAATAAAATGAAGTGGGGGTAGAAAATCCATTTTTTTAAACGGCTCAGAAACTAGATTAGTATTTTTCATCAAGGCAATGACCGAATCAATGTTATCGCATTGACTAAGGATGTATGGAACAAGTTCATATGGTGCGATATTCTTCTTTTCTTCTATGGCTTGATTAGAGTAATGTGCGTAACCGGGAAAATACAGGGCGGCGCAGGATAGGCCTTTTTCATTTACACCGTCAGCAAAACCGTCGTAACTGTCTTCAAATCTTTGCCCAAATCCCATAAAGGCATATTTAACAGTCAATATATCATCTGTTAAATAGAGTCGAAACCCGTAGTTTTTAGGATAAACAAGAACTTCTGGTTTGAATAAAAAGGCAAAGTCCATGGTTCTGGCTAGAAAATGGTGTTGATCATTTGTTTGATACGTAAGACTTGTACACATATGAAATCCTCCCAATTAAATTCACTTATAGTATATAAAAAATTGTAGATTCTTTCAATAATGAATTTGTAACAAGCACCTTGTATTGATTATTTTAGTAGAAGTCAGTAAAAACACATCAAAAAATTCTTGTGAAGGAGTAAATATGCCAAAAATTGGAATGCGTACTTTTAAAACATTTGTAGCGGTGTATCTCTGTTTTTTAATTTATATTCTAAGAGGCCAGGAGGGCTCGCCTTTTTATTCAAGTATTGCGGCTATATTATGCATGCAGCCCTATGTTCAGAATAGTTTAAATGTCGCCCTTAATCGAACTATCGGAACATTGATGGGTGGAACAATGGGTTTGATGTTTTTATTATTCGAAAGAAGTTTTATTCCACAGAATATGTTGTATCTACAATATCTTCTCCTGTCCCTGTGTGTCATACCATTGATTTATTTAACGGTAAAAATTAACAAACCAAGTGCTGCTTATATAACTTGTGTTGTATTTATGAGCATTACTGTTACCCACGGGGCTGATATTAATCCACTTATTTTTACCTTTGATCGTATTCTTGATACATTGATAGGTATTTTTGTTTCATTGGCAGTTAATATCTTTCATTTACCGCGTAGAAGAAATCGAAATCTTCTTTTTGTTACAAATTTGGATGGATCCCTTTTAAATTCGGAAGGCTTTATCAGTAATTACACTAAAATAAAGCTGAATACAATGATCAGACAGGGGGCACTATTTACAATTGTAACAACTAGAAGCGTCGAAACGATTCTGCCATTACTTGAAGGCCTTGAAATTCAGTTGCCGATTATTATTATGAATGGATCTGTCAGGTATGATTTAGAGAAAAGAAAATTTTCAAACTGCGTGAAAATGGACTCAGGCATCGCTCAGCAAATTATTGATTTGTTTGATAAAAAAGGATTAAACTGTTTTATCTATTCAATTATTAATGATGTTTTACACGTATATTACAATAAATTAATCAATCCGGTTGAACAAGAGATTTATCATCTGAAAAAAAGAATGCCAGAACAAAGTTTTATTTGTGGGGATTTGCCTGATGATCAATGTGTCTTAAGTATCATGGCAGTTAATGAAAAAGATCTTATTATAGAAATGATCGAAGAGTTAAGTGAATTCATAATAGAAGGCTATATAAACTATGAGAGTTATCCCGACGAAGAACATGAAGGGTATCATTATCTGGAAATTACCAGTCTGGATGCTTCAATAAAAACATCAGTTAAGCAGTTGAAAAAAGAATTTCAGGCTAATGAAGTGATTGCTTTTGGAAGTGAAAATCGAAATATTCCGATGCTAGAGGATGCAGATTTTTCATATGCGCTTGAAAATGCTTCAGCTTCAGTTAAAGAAAATAATTATGCGGTCATCGATAGTAATGATAATGATGCCGTGGTAAGAACGATGTCTAAACATTTTTACAGCAGCTTTTTTAAACAGTCAGGGAGCCGGCAAAACAGTTGATGGCTGTTTTGCTGGCTCAAAGTTTGTTTGGAGATATTTGCTTGTTAATTGAGCTTTAAGCGAAATCGGTTTAATGGTTTGTGCAGAATAAAAACAAGCGCACAGCCAAAAACGCCTTGGAGCAGGCTAAAAGGTATATTAATTAAAGGGCCGGAAATATTTCCGTACATAAAAACTTCTGAAACATAATACACTGATGCCATTGAGATGATTGCGGGTAACATTGAAAGTAGGATGTTTTTGTCGGGAAAGCGTTTGATTAGATAACCAAAGATATATGCCATTGACCCCTTTGCAATTAAGGTTGGTAAAATATAAGCGCTATAACCGCCAAAGTAATCGGCTGCTGCGGAACCAATACCAGCAGCAATCATTCCGCCAAATGGGCCTAAAATATAAGCGGATAAAAGCACGGCGCCATCTCCAGGATGTATATAACCTGTAAGCAGCGGGATTTTAATGGCTGAGGTCATAATGAATGTGAGGGCAGTTAACAATGCTGTGTAGGTGAGCTTTTTAGTTTGTTCGTTCATGGAAGATCCTCGTTTCTCTATGAAGTTAAGATGAAATTTAATTGGCTTATTTGCGTTGGCTGGAAAATTCACCTTATATCTGATACCATTATGACAGATTGTTTTTTT
The DNA here is from genome assembly GCA_030156895.1 of Eubacteriaceae bacterium. GTDB lineage: Bacteria > Bacillota > Clostridia > Eubacteriales > Eubacteriaceae > Acetobacterium. The sequence continues at coordinate 10,824 of JASGLP010000045.1, forward strand.
TATACAAGTGTTTGATATAATCTGTTTATGGCAAAATCTGATACCATGGTATTTCAAAATATTGCTACAATAACAATGTCAGACATCGTTTTTAATTGCTCAAAGTGATTCTATGAAAAATAAGGAAAGCAGTAAAAAAGCATATATGGATTAAATTGTAAAAGAGTGAAAAGAGGAATATTGTATGTCAGAAAAAAGTAAAAGTGAAAAAATTGCATGTTATGCAGAGCATCCATTCCCACCGTTTTATAAAGAAAATGCGACAATCCTTATTTTAGGATCATTTCCATCAGTTAAATCCAGGGAAGCAGACTTTTATTATCAACATCCTCAAAACAGATTTTGGAAAGTTTTATCAAGTGTTTTTGAGCAAACCAATCCCAACACTGTTTTAGAACAGAAGCAATTTTTGGAGCGACATAAAATAGCCTTGTGGGATGTGATAGCTTCTTGTGAAATTATAGGTTCAAGTGATAGCTCAATTAAAAAAGTGATTCCCAATGACATTCAAAGCTTGCTTGATGGATCAAAAGTCAGAAAAATTTATACGAACGGGAATAAAGCATTCGATTTATATAATCGGTATTGCAAGCAGGGGATCAATCTGCCAATGTATCGACTACCCTCTACAAGTCCGGCGAATGCCAGGTGGACACTTGAAGATTTGATAAAACAGTGGAAAGTCATTAGAGATTATTACCAAGGTAGAAAAAAATAAAACTCAGAATGATGGTCATAAAAACATAGAGGAATGCGCTTAGCACCTTATTGTCTTTAAGAAAGATGAAATCTTCATACATAAAAGTGGAAAACGTCGTATAAGCACCGAGAAAACCCTCTGCTAAAAAAATATATGTAATATCTGAAAAATTTAGATTGTTGACAAGTCCCAGTAAAAAAGCACCAGTAATATTAATTAGAAATGTTCCAATTGGTAGCGTTTTTTGGATTGTTGACAACTTTTTTCCAAGTGAATAACGAGTGACGCTGCCTAAAGCCCCGCCAGTTAGTAATAAAATTATCTCTAGCATATTATTGACCTAAGATCGTTCAATGTCAGAACGCTTTAAAAGATTACCTAGTAAGGGATAAGCGAAATAGTGGGCTAAAAGATGTCCAATATAAACAAATAAGATTCCTAATAGAAGCGAAGCAAAAAGATAAAAAATAAAAAAAGAAAAATAGCCGGCATTAATGAGCATGAAGTTTTCTTTGCAAAAAGTCGAAAAGGTGGTGAAAGCACCAATTAAACCTGTAGTTATGCCAAGTTTTAAGTCATCACTGATTTCCTCGGTTTGCGAAAAGAGTGTATTGAGTAAGCCAAGGAAAAAACTGCCGATGATGTTAATTAGAAGGATATTTAAGGATATATTGATCAATTGATCCGGGGAATTGAACAAGTCAGGAATGCTTTTTATCTGGAAACGCAGTAAAGCACCAACAGCTCCGCCTGCAGCAATTAAATAATATTTTTTCATTATGCCTCCTCAAGATGCATGTTTTTTCAGAATAATAGCTGTTACCATACTGACAGGACTATGCTAACATGACGTGATTATAGGTGTCAATCTAATCACATATGAAATCGAAATCAAATTAAAAACTTCATTTGATTTTAAGTGCTCAAAGAATGAATGAAGTGAAAAAAGAAATTAATCAAAAACAAATATTTTGATCTAGCGGTCTATATCGTGGTCAATTATAGATAAAACAGCTTTTACAACAATTTAATTGACATTAAAATATTTTCTGATAAAATAGATAGCGTACTAAGTAATGGAGAGGCTATGGATGAAAAGCAATTTAACTTTGGAGTAACAATCAAACAACTCAATAAGATTATGGAAATCAGATTTAATAAATTGCTTAAGAAATGGGATTTAACTTATTCTCAATTCTCAGTGATTATGTATTTGTTTAAACACCAGAATCAACAAATAATGCAAAAAAACATTGAAGACGCATTTTTGCTCAAAGGATCAACGGTTACTGGTATCTTAAAAAGACTTGAAGAAAAGCACTTTATCACACGCCAAACTGATTCATCTGATCGAAGAGTTAATTATTTGAGACTCTTGCCAAAAGGGTTAGAACTAGAGAATTATGTATACGATGAAGTTGAACGCTTAGAAAAAGAAACGCTTGGCGTATTTACACAAAATGAAAAAATGATTCTGGAAGAGCTTTTAAGGCGTTGTTTGGATCATTTAAAGATCTTGTCAGAAATTTAGATCATTCGACTATATAGCCTATGATTGAGAGCCGTTTGGATTAGTATTGGTAGCAATATTTTATTATAAAAGAAAATTTACGGAACAAAGAAAGGGAAATTTATGAAACAGGACTTATTTGAAAAATATCCGATCCCCAAAGCAGTCATGACCCTAGCAATACCAACAATGTTGAGCATGCTAGTAACGATTATCTATAATATGGCGGATACATTTTTTGTTGGTCAAACGGGTGACCCAAACCAGGTTGCAGCGGTTACCTTAGTCATGCCAATCTTCTTTTTACTGATGGCATTTGGGAACATATTTGGAATCGGAGGTGGCGCCTATATCTCCAGGCTTTTAGGTGAGCGTCGAATGAAGGACATTAAGCACACTTCATCATTTAATTTTTATGGCGCTATTTTAATTGGTATTATTGGCATGATTATCTTCCTGCTTTTTATGGAACCTATTGTAAGCGTTGCTGGTGCCAGTGAAAATACCATGGGTTTTGCAATTGGTTACTTGAGAATTATTGCGATCGGTGCTGTTGCTGTTACCTTGCAATGTACTCTGTCTCAAATTGTTCGTTCTGTTGGAGCGGCCAAAGAATCGATGATAGGAATGATGCTTGGAACGATTATTAACATTGTTTTAGATCCAATTATGATTCTATCATTAAATATGGGGGTTGTTGGTGCAGCCTGGGCAACGATTATAGGTAATGCTTGTGCGGTTGTATATTTTATAATCTATATTATAAGACATAGCGACGTATTATCCATTAATCCAAAAGACTTTAGAATCGAAAAGTCCATATTAAAGAATACTTTTGCAATTGGTATCCCAGCATCCATTAACAATGTTTTGATGAGTTTTTCGATGATGATTTTAAATAATTTTGCGTCAGCCTATGGCGATGTTGTTATTGCATCGCTTGGCGTTGCTGGACGTGTTTTCTCAATCGTGGTAATGCTTTCAATTGGTTTGGGAATGGGCGTTCAACCTTTTATTGGTTATAATTATGCGCAAAAAAAATATTCCAGGATGAATGATGCCATTAAGTTTACGGCAGTTGTAGGGATGATTATGGGGACGGTCATCATGGTTGTCATGATGTTTTTCTCAACCGAAATCGTAACCTTCTTTATCAATGATCCCGAAGTAATTGCAAATGGATCACACATGCTTATTATTCAGATGTTGGTCAGTCCGATTTTAATTCTTCAGTTTATTGTCACAACAGTTTATCAAGCCCTTGGTAAGGCAATACCTTCGCTCATATTAACAATTACACGACAAGGCCTGGCATTTTTTCCGGTGTTGATTATTGGTTCATCACTGTTTGGTCTGCAAGGAATTATTTGGGCTCAACCTTTAGCAGATGTGTTTTCAGTAGCATTGGCTGTGGTCATGTATACAGTCACCTATCGGAAACTAAAAAGTGAACAATCTGAATCCTCGTCAATCGTGATCGAAGACAACTATGTATAGGATATTTTTATATCCAATAAAGCACCAGAGAAATTCGTTTTTGAATTTTTCTGGTGCTTTATTGGATTTTGACAAAATTTGTAGCCAGTTATACTTATATTAGCCTTGGATAAAAGGAAGCTCAGTGTCCCCAGGAGCTTCTGATCCAACCGGTTGAATAATCACTCTGATTGCTTCTAAACGAAGACCCATATCACATGTTCCGGCATATTCTCCATTTTTAGCCCAATCCATCCAGCCAATATTTTGTGCATGAACTTGATAGTATACATCAAACAGATCAGCGTCAGCACCGGTTAATTCGATATGAATGGCCTCAAGTCGTAAGCCGTAACCTGAAGTCCCGCTACCTTGACCGTTTGAACGAATGCTTAGCCAGCCAAAGTTTTCAACAAAGCTCTGATACTGAACATCCAGATCATAATCATTTTCGGTTAGAACAATACCAACTGCTTCCATACGTCTACCTTCACCAACAGTTCCACTAATGGCATCACTCATGACCCAATCATTCCAACCACTACCTTCAAGATGTGTGCAATACTGTAAATTCGGTTGAACCAAGTCAGGTTCGTCTGTTGTTCCTTCATCCGGTTCGGAAGTATCATCTGAACCCTGATCGATATTATCATCAGCATTAATTGTGATTTCATCATTTACAGTCATTAATGGTGGATCTTCAACTGGGTTGGCATTAATACTCACTGGAAATAAGAAACTTAAAGTTATTAAGAGACTTAGAACAATACATAAGGTTTTAAAATCTTTTCGCATACAATCCTCCTCAGGGTATAAATTAATGATTAGCTCATTTTTTTATTATATAACCTAAAAACGGAATTATAATCACTCAAGTTGAATTTTTTGAGATTAATTTATTTTTAGAAGTAAATTCAATCAACTTTACACAGTATATTTTTTATTATTTCTGAAAATATATGGTATAATATGCAAAAATGGGTGAATCAAATGAAAAAAATTGCAAAACAATTAAGAGGATATCATCAGAGACTGGGAGATATACTGGTCTTGCTTCACAACAAAGGCTATACTTTACCATTCCCAAATGATAAAATTGATCAGGTTTTTAGAAATTCTGCCCCGGGAAAGAATTCGATTGTCTGGAATGATAAGATTGGTAATGTAATTGTAGTTGAGTATGCGATTGAATCCTTAGGTGAGAATATTGAAGATTCAGTTTTAACAATTATTGACGCGAATTACATTGATATAGATGTTTTGAGTAGTGGGATTAGAGATTATTTAAAGAAATGATTTTAGCATAACCGAAAATTTGGAGGAATAATGAAAACACAGACTTTCCCTCTTAGCATCAAGAGTATTCAAGAAGCAAATGAGATGGTAAATGAATTTTTAACAAAGCTTAGGTGCAGTCGTTCAGAAAATATTAAAGCCCAGCTGTTTGTTGAAGAAACAATTGCCTTTTGGGAGAAAAACGGTCAAAAGGATCAAAAATTTGAGATTAGCATTACTAAACGCTTTAAGACAATAACACTATCGATTAGTTTATTTGGAGAATCATTAAATCCTCTCAACTATCAGGGGATTAGTGATGATGATATGGATGCGCTAAGTCAGAATATTCTAATCGGTCTATCAAGAGTGACATATGCTTATGAAAATGGCTGTAATCAGATCGCCTATACAATCAAACAAAAACCCGTAAATCCTGCTGTCACGACTGCAGTTGCATTGGCAGGCGGCATTGTTGCGGGTTTGATTTTACTTAATTTGGCGCCCGAATTGGCAGACGGGATTGGAACAACTTTTTTAACACCGATCAGCTCGACCTTTTTTGGTTTTTTAAATGCAATAGTCATTCCAGTGCTCTTTTTTTCAGCAATTGGAAGCATCTTTAATATGGAAAATTTGGCTCAAATGAAGAGGATTTTCCGATTACTTTTAACCTGGTGCAGTCTGATGCTGCTTGTTACTTCTTTTTTTTCGGTGCTGGCTGCAAAAATTTTTCTCGTCAGTGAAAATTCCCAATTGAGTACTGGTGACAATGGTGAATTATGGTCCGAGATTGGAAGTATGCTTTTTGGTATAATTCCTGATAATATCATTCAACCATTTTTGGATGGAAACACTTTGCAAATTATGTTTTTAGCCATACTGGCAGGCATTGTATTGCTTACCCTCAAGGGGCGATTTCCAGTTTTATCAAAATTTGTTATTGAGGGAAATCTGATTTTTTCAACAATTCTTGATGGTATTTGCGCATTAATGCCAATCATCGTTTTTATCAGCATCTTTAATATGGTGGTTTCAGGAGAAGCTGGTAAATTACTGGGAGCAGTCAGTTTGATCATCTTAATTGTTGTCGTTTTTTCTGCATCAATTCTATTTGGTTTGATAACACTCATATTAATTGAAAAAATAAATCCTGTAAGCTATTTAAAAACGGTCTTTCCCTTTGTTTTAATCGCATTTTCAACAGCTAGTTCAAGTGCCACATTTCAAACTCATACCATGATTGCAACGCTCAAGCAAAATATTCGAGATTATGTTGTCAATTTCTCGATTCCTGTGGGTGTCCTATTTAATAAACAGGACGCAATCCCTTTGTTATTGCTGACTTCTTTATTTGTTGGGAAAATATATGGGGTGACTTTTTCATTGATCAGTCTGATTCCGGTGGTTCTTCTTTGTATGATTTTATCGGTTGCAGTTCCTCCTTCGCCAGGGATGGGCGCCTTTTTATTTACCGTTGTTTTTAATATGCTTGGGATTCCGCTTGATGGATTGGCGCTGGCAGTTACAATATCAATTTTTATTGATTATCCAGCTACAACAGGAAATTTAATCATCACAAATATTGGTATGGTTCATACTGAACATTTTTTATCCAGAAAAGAATAAAACTTAGCTAAACGATTTAACAAGAGCCTCAATTCTGATTGATAAAAAAAGTGCGCGATTAAGATCTCTTATATACTAAAGATTTATAATAGACGTGTGATACTAAGAAATGGAGAATAGCCTATGCGAATTTTACTGATTGAAGATGAAATCGGCTTGATCGAAGCACTTAAAACACTATTAAAACAAGAGAATTATGCAGTGGATACGGCTACGGATGGTATATCGGGACTGGATTCAGCATTAACAGGAATATACGATATTATCATACTTGATATTATGCTACCAAATAAAAATGGCTTTGAAGTGTTAGCGGAAATCAGGAAGCAAAACATTAAAACACCGGTTTTGCTTTTGACAGCAAAGACAGAATTAGAAGATAAGATTATGGGTCTTGACCAGGGTGCTGATGATTATTTAACCAAACCCTTTCATTCTGGGGAATTATTGGCGCGAATTCGGGCAATCTTAAGACGCAAGAAAGAGGTAAGATCTGATCGACTTGTTGTTGGAGACCTTGTTTTAAGGCAAGACACCCGCGAATTATTCTGCAAGGATAATTCAGTGAAATTAGCACAAAAAGAATTTTTATTATTGGAAACCCTGATGATTAATGATAAGCAAATTTTGACGAAAGAACAACTGTTTGAAAAAGTTTGGGGCTTTGATAATGAGTCCGAGTATAATAATGTTGAAGTGTATGTATCCTTCGTTAGAAAAAAATTAATTTCATCAATTCCAGTGTGATGATAAAAGTTAACCGAGGTTTAGGTTATTTTTTGGACGCTGATCAACTAGAAGAATGATAAAGAAATTAAAACGCCGATTTGTATTAATTATCATGTCGATGCTGGGAATTGTTTTTTTGTTTATTATAGCAGCTATTAATTATTCGAATTATTCTTATAGTAAGACGCACAGTGAGGACTTGTTAAAAACGCTGATAGAAAATAACGGAGAAGTAAAACCGATGAGCGAACCGTCGTCTGAAACTTTCAAGTTTGCCTTGCCACGAAATGATTTTGAATTTGATCAGTTTGTTACGGTCAAGCTTGATGATCAGTTAAAGATTACGGAAGTGCTGGGCTATAAGGGCGCGGCAGAGTTAACTGATGATTGGCTCACGGTGGTTAATGCCGTTTTAGCAGAGTCAGAAAGCAGCGGAAATCTGGACGGCTATTGTTACCAGTTGCTTGAAAATGATGAGGGCTTTCTTCTGGCAATTATCGATCAGCGAATTTCTGTAGCAATGAACCGCAGGACATTATGGACATCGTTATTCATCGGTGGAGTAGGCCTGCTCATTTTCTTTTTTATTGCCATTTTTTTGGCAAAGCTTTTAACGAAACCGGTAGAAGAAGCATTTGAAAAACAAAAGCAATTTATTTCCGACGCCAGTCATGAGTTGAAGACACCAATCTCAGTCATTGCTATTAATGCTGATGTTTTGGAAAATGAAGTGGGGGAAAACAAGTATTTATCCCATATAAAAGCCGAATCAAATAGGATGGATTATCTGGTAAAAGACCTTCTAACACTGGCTAGAATGGATGGTATTAAAAATTGCGATCATTATGAGACCTTTGATTTAAGTCAGGTTATTGAAGGCGTTACACTCACTTTTGAAAGTTGTGCTTACGAGCTAAACAAAGTTTTAGAGACTGATATTCAAAAGAATATCACACTTTTCGGCGATCCTGAAAAAATTAAACAACTTTTATCAATTTTACTGGATAACGCCATTAAATATGCAAGCGATCGTGGTCTGATTCGCGTCACATTAGAAATGAAAAACGATGAGCGGCATTTGTCAGTTTTTAATGTTGGCGATGGGATTAGTCTCTCAGAAAGAAATAAAATATTTGAGCGGTTTTATCGTGTAGATGAATCACGTTCAAAACAAACAGGCGGTTATGGGTTGGGACTGGCGATAGCAAAATCCATAGTTGAGCAACATGAAGGTAAAATTTGGGTTGAAGGAGAAAGCGGTCAGTGGATCTCTTTCGAGATTATTTTTTAAAAATTGATCTGGAGGATTAATGAATCATTTATATGCAAAGCTGATATTATATACTGATGACAGTGAAAAAAGTCTTTTGAAAAAGATGACACTTTTTTTTAAACACTGTTCACAAAATGATGAAGAGCATATCTTAGTCTCGGAAGCATATCAATTAATAAAACATTTGTTGAAAATTTCTACCGATTATGGATTTGATGGGAATTTATGGCAATGTTATATTAGTTATTATCTGGTGATGAATGAAAATCCCTATAGTTTAACCTGTGAAAAAGTAGGGCAAAGTGATGGTAGTGTCAATCATTTTGCGAGAAATGATCTTGAGATTTTTTATAGCCTCTTTAATTATGATTTTTCAGGGCTGGAGAACAAACTAAAGATCGATTGTTTTTCAAGGATCTCAAATTATCAGGCAATTAAAAAGCCGGATTCCTTATATAATCAAAATATCAGCCGGCGCGTTTTAACACTTTGCAAACAGCTTGCAAATGCAAAAAATGGACAAGCTTTTTATGAAATCATTAGCCAATATCATCATCATTTTGGTGTCGGCCAGTTCTCGGTAAATAAAGCCTTTAGAATCGTAAACATGAAAACATCTGAAATGATGCTCTTTCAGGCAATTAATAATTTGGACCAGGTGATGCTTGATGACCTGATCGGTTATGAATTGCAAAAACAAAAATTAATTGAGAATACTAAAGCGTTTGTAAAGGGGCAAAGAGCCAATAATGTATTGCTCTTTGGCGATTCTGGGACGGGAAAATCAACTAGTATCAAAGCGATTGTAAATGAATTTTACGATCAGGGACTAAGGATGATCGAAATCTATAAACATCAGTTTAAGGATTTATCGAATGTTATTGCAGAAATAAAAAATCGAAATTATCGTTTTATAATATTTATGGACGATCTATCCTTTGAGGAATTCGAAATTGAATATAAATTTTTAAAGGCAGTCATTGAAGGTGGCATTGAAACAAAACCAGACAATATCCTGATTTATGCCACTTCCAACAGACGGCATCTTATTCGTGAAACATGGAAAGACCGAAATGACATGGAAAAGGATCAAGAGCTTCACCGGTCTGATACAATGCAGGAAAAATTATCTTTAGTCAATCGTTTTGGGGTAACAATTTTTTATGAACGACCCAGTCAAACAGAGTATTTTCATATTGTGGAAGAACTGGCAAAGGGCGAAGGGCTGAAAATTGACTCGGACTCTTTAAAAGTAGAAGCTAATATCTGGGAAATGCGACATGGCGGAATTTCAGGACGCACAGCGCAGCAATTTATTAATCATCTTTTAACCCTTCAACAACTTGAAGAGAATAAGTGATAGGAATACCTTATTATTATAATCGGAATATAATAAGGCAGGAGAATAAAATGCAAGCAATAAACGATGATAAAATATGCGATTATACAATAAAAGATGTGGTACATGATTATATTAATTTCATGGAACTGGATCGTTTGATTATCGATTCAATACACTTTCAAAGACTAAAAGATATTAAGCAGTTGACAAGTGAAACTGTTTATCCAAGTTCAAATCATACCCGTTTTGAGCATTCACTGGGCGTTATGGAATTATGTCGTCAGGCGGTGAAACATCTGGCAAGAAATTGCGATGAAATTTCATTTGCAGCAGTAGACTGGCATGAATTATGGATCAATGCAGGATTAGCGGGTTTATTGCACGACATTGGTCATTTGCCTCAGTCTCATCTTGGAGAATCAATGTATGAACTGACGAATGATAGTGGATATAAATTGATCGTGGAAAGAATTCTGGCAGCGATAGACCGATTAAATAGCGATGATAAAAATCTTCAAATATTTTATTTTGAGGGCAAACCTGACTCTGATGCTGTCAATAAACTTTTTGAACACCAGTCTTTGCACGAATTACTTTCTATTGTGTTGATTTTGGAAGAGTATAGCAGTCTTTTAATCGAAGCCCATGCGGATATTGACTTGATTGTCAGGGCGATTTTGGGTTATACCTATCAGAAGCAGAAATATTGGGCAAAAAACGTGGTGATCAGACTCTTGAATTCGAAGACTATTGATATGGATAAGCTTGATTATATTATGCGTGACGCCTATTATACTGGTGTCAGTATTCCGCCAATTGATACAAAAAGACTTTTCAAAAATATGACACTTCATCGCGAGCTTAAGACAATAACCTATAAGGCTGGTGCCATCTCGGTTATTCAGAATATTATTGAAGCAAGAAATAATTTGTACTTTTTTGTTTACAATCATCATGTATCGATCTATACAGAATTTTTATCAAATTATTTTTTAAGAACTTTAAATAAAGCTTTTATAAAATGTCGGTTGGCTGAAACGGCTGAGATCGATGAATTGAATCATGGTGATTTTTCTGTTTTGGATGTTAAATATTATTGTTCAATAGAGGCAGTGCAAGAAAAAATTATTTCTGATTCCGATCTGTTGCATCTAATGAAGAAGAAGTATCTGGCGCTGAGAAATGGCCTTGGCTGTCAGTTATGTGAAAGCCTTGACTGCGAGATAAAAGAAAGTAAACTCTTTGAAATTCAAAAGAAGATTGGCGGACAAATCTATGAGCGATCTTATCTAAAGGCTGTTTGGAAAACAATCTTTGAGTTTAATTTGTTTATGAATCAATTCTTCGCGGATGAAAATATCAGAAATGAAGTTGTCAACAAGATTTGTTCCGATGATTATCAATTCAGGGCAAGATTAGTAGAAGAAATGATAGCAAACCAGGCGGTTAATTATCAGGCGTTAGAACTTACTCATGGAGATCTCTACATCATTCCCCGATCAAATCGATTTTACACAATGGATAACATCAAACAAATTTTTATATATGTCAAATCAAGCGCGATCATGAGTAAAGAGGAACAAGATGTATATACAAATCAGTTATTTACAGATGTGATTCCACAGAGAAATTTTGACGATCTTTATTCGCGCAAACATTTTTATTTATATTGTACTGAAAAAATAAGACGTGATAAAAAATTGTTTAATATGTTTATCAAAAATTTTGTTGAAACGGCAGAAAAACTTGTAGCAAATTGCTGACTGTTTATAAAAAGGTGATTACTCATGAGACGACAGATCTTAAAAAACTTCCTGATAATTTTCTTTCCATTGTTATTGATTGCCTTAGTAGTAACGGTGGCTAATCTTTACCGCGAAAAATCATACGAAGTTGAAAGTATTTCAAAAGAAGCAAACTTGGTTAGGGTGTCAAAAGTAAATAATCACCCCAGAAATAATTCTCTCCAACTGAGGAGTGAATTCTGATAAAATAGAAGCAGAAACACAAACAGTGGA
>JASGLP010000046.1 GCA_030156895.1 Eubacteriaceae bacterium
TCAAGTGTCGCTGACTAATCCGAACATTAAGTATTAAAATATAAAAATCATTCGGGTGAGGTTTTCTACCTTAACCCTAACACTATTTTACAAGGAGATTAAAATGTGTTTTGCAGATCGTTTGGTAAAAGCTGCCGGTGCAGCGACGACTGGCGGTGCTGCTGGGGCCTATATTGGCGGCAGCGTTGTCTCGGGCGTCACGGCAGTGGGTGGTTCGGTTGTTGGTCCGGTGGGCACGTTTTTCGGTGCAGTTGTTGGGGCTGGTGCTGGAGCCGCTGTTGGCGGTGCAGTCGGTAGTGTTGGCGGTTTTGTGGGATCTCTGGTTTTTGACCGGGACTAAAATGGTTCCTGCTGAAAAGCAGGTCCATTTTTAATTTGCACGTTTTTTGAATAGTGACAATAGATACGTTGCGGTATACTTAAAATATAAAAGAAGCGGGAGGAAATATTATGGATTACCTACATATAGCGATTGCCGAAATCCTTTTGAAGTTATTGAGAGATGATCCGAAAAAGGCACTGATTACTTACAGTGTTTTGGCAGATCAGATCGATAACCTGGTGACGCCGCTTAATACATCAACATATTTGGGGGATTTATCCACTTGGGCCTATGAAAACGGGGCGCCAATGATCTCCGCTATGGTCATCAATCAGAAACAACTGCAGCCGGGAAATGGCTTTTTCATACTATACCACGATCTGACCGGGAAAAATATCGGCGATAAAGAAGCCGTCTTTCGTAGCGAACTAAAAAAGGTGAAAGAATATGGCCAATGGGACAAATTTGCTTTAAGTCTGGGGATTACCGATATTTTTTAAAATAGATTGCCAGCAATGAAAGGAGGCGCTTATGCCCAAAGAAGCAACCTGCACCATTCAGAACAACCTGCTTGAATTTGGAAAGAAATTGGGGTTTATCGCTGTCACTGAGGAACGAGTTCATCAAAGATCCGTCTATGCCCCGATTTATGATGTCGTCTGGTATCTGGATCTGGAAAAACACTTTAACTTAAGCGGCCTGGAAGAACTGTTTGTCAATGATCCCAAACTCTTTAAACGGATCAGTAAACTCCCCTTTGCCGGCTTTGAAATTGAAGGATCATCCACTACCAGCAAGAATCAGATCAGTAATTTTGCCAATCTTTACAGCGGAAATTTTTTGTTTAACTTTGTGGTTGTCAATAACTGTGAAGCGAATGGAGAAAACGATACTTATCGCAGAGGGGTGAAGATTAAAAACTATTTTGCCGAAAATAGCGGGGATCGGAATGTATTTTTTCTGGATAATGTCCATCTGCTGGAAAGTATGAAGAATTTAAAATGTTATGATGCAAAAATCGAGGCTTTCGGTAATCATTCGGGGGATCGTCAGACTTTTGGCGGCGAAAAGGTATCGGTTGAAATGTATGAGCAGATCCGCCAATATCTTGAGGACACAGGCTTGACGATTGCTCAGAACTATTCGCCCTATCTCCCCAAGATTCAATTTGCAATGTTAAAGGAAGCCCGATGTCAAAGCGTTCAGAACGGTTTTGCCGATTTTTTTCTGCGCCAGGCATTCTATAGAGAGCCGCTTGATCAGGAAGCCCAAAGGGCGATGACGGCGACATCCAGTTTCTATATTCCCAGACTCGATGTGGTCCTCGGTTTTAATGCGCCAAAGTGTTTTGTGGAATGGTTGAAAACTATAGCTGTGGCGCTTAAGAATGACTGTGCTCATTATCCGATTTTATATGGTCTGGCCAATAAAAAGGTAATCGATAAGAGTCTGTTTATTGCGCTCATTTCAATTGAAATTGAGTCGTCGATCAATAAACATCTGAATGGTGGAATTTACAATATGTCAAAAAATTCCTATGCCGGGATTCTGGTGACAAAGGAATCGGCCAAATCACATTTAGAGTTTTTTAAAGGGGAACTGGGAATTAAAAATATTACAACATATTCTTTGGAGGGATAAAATGAAAATAGGAATGGTTTTACAGGATACTCGCTTAACGATAGAAAAAATGGATGCGGCCTTTGATGAAGTATTAAAAAGTGCCAGAGAAAATAAACTGGATCTGCTGGTCTTCCCTGAACATTTTTATTGCCCGGATGAAGCTCGCCTGGCACAGCTGGCGTTTTTAAATTATCCCCAGGAAGATGGAGGCATAGAAGGTGATTTTGATGAGATTGGTGATATTTTTAAAGAATATGCTAAAGCGGCAGGTTGTCCGGTATTAGCCAGTCGGGCCGATAAATATGGTTTTATTTATGCACTTTGCGTATCGGCAGAGGAAGGAATCATAAAATGGTACGGTAAACATATTGCGACAAATATTTCTGCTTTTCAAACCGGGGATTATGATACAGCGATTGATAAGTATTTTAATGCATTCGAACTAAACGGTTTTAAGATCGGGATAACCATTTGCTATGATTCAAATAAATCGCTTTTTTCAGCTGCATATGGCGAGGTTGATTTGTTGATTAATCTGACTGGTGGCCATGTTGATTATAAAAAATGGTCCATCTATCAAAAGGCTCGAGCCCTGGAAAACCGCTGCAACAATCTGTGTACGATGGCTTATTTTGACAGTAATGCCAGAAATAAATCCTATGTTTTCGGCTTTGATGGGTACGGAAAGAAGCTTCCCTATCAGCTTGCCAATGATAATCGATATTTAAATAATGACCGGGCCGATGGTCTATACATTTATGAAATTGATCTGAAGCACGAAACATTTAAAGATTTTGATAAAGAAAAAAGCGAGCCTGATGAATTCTTAAATGCTGCGGCAACAGTCAGCAAAAATATTTCCGTCAATCTTGGCAAAGAAGATCTGGTAAAAATCCTGTCATCAGAAAACAGAATCGTTGAAGGTTTGTATGCCATCAGGTTTGGTGATGAGACCCTGGTCATAATTGATGCACCGGAACAAAAAATTGAAGACCCGATCTTTATAGAACACCTCTTTTATCATCAAAAACTGATCAATTACAGTAAAAAGAAATATTTGATTATTAACCGCTGGGAACATCTGGACCGGGACTATTATGAACGGCGATTATCAACGATTCTAAAAGTCCGGGCAGCCGAAAACTATTGTATTGTGATACTGTTAAGCGATCAGATTGACGAATGCATCCAGGTTGGTATGACTAAAAATGTGCAGATCGTTAAACGCGTTGATGGTAAATACGGTTTGGATCTAAAAAGAGCAACTGGCCCGGAATCTTTCTGGAAAAATAATCAGACAATCGGGGTCAGAAAAGAATGGCGAAATAACTATGAATTGCTGATCAACCGTTCTTATAAGGAAAGATTTAATAATGAACAAAATGTCTAAAAATGACGAATCAAAGAAATTAAAATGGTGAGATGTACGAGCAAATGAACGAAAATAAAGCGATCGAGGAACGGATATTTCAATAGACCTTAACATGAGTTTTTATGAAGCAGTTTTTGGGATTGAGAAAAAGGTTGTAATTAAACGGACTGAAAAATGTATATCCTGTTACGGTTCTGGAAATGATGGGGATATGTGTGAATGCAACAATTGCAAAGGAACCTGTCTTGAAGAAAATTACAGATAATCAGTCTGAATATTCCAGCCGGTGTTAATAATGAAGCGGTTTTACTATTACGAGGAGAATGAAATACCGGAATCAGTAGTGATAAAAAGCGGAAAAAAACTTCTCAGCAATCGGATAAATGGCTCTAAAAAGTGATTGAAACGAAACAAATTGCATGTTATGATAATAAAAAGTAATATTGCTTTTGATGTGTCAATCAATCCAAGAACGAAGCGAACAGAACAACGGCCTACAGATAATTGGCCCTTCAAATGCTGATTGTATCAATTAAAATGCATAAGCGACTTTGATTTGGGTATAAACGATTACACTCAAAGCAAAATCTGGAATGAAAAGAGGGACAGAAAATGGGAGATAAATTATCGACAGTTCAGTACCTGGGGTCTTTAAATGAAGTGTATCGGGTTCCGGAAAAGGGCAAAGGCTATGGCAATGCCTATCAGGAATATGTGATCCGACCTAAGGATAATCCTGATCTTGAGATTGGGCGCATCAAGTTTCAAAAAGGTGCCCGACAGGAATCCGATTCGGAAGTGGGTGTGATCGATTCCGATCTTTTGGAAATCGTCAGAGACCGCTTAAAACTTTTTCAGGAAGGCGAGTTTGCCTGCCAGGAAAACACCATGGCCCTGGTTCACATTGAGACCGCTATCATGTGGCTCAATCGCCGGGTCGAAGACCGGATTAAACGGGATGTCAGCGGAACCCATAAAAAATAAGCGACGCGTGTAGCAAACCCCGCACCGACCAATTGGATTTCGTAGTCGGTGCTCAGGTGCTATCGTCAGTCAGAGGCTGGAGCTTTGCTCCGGCTTTTTTTAATCCAGTTAAAGTCTGGTGATATTTCCCCCTTGACAAAAAGTCAAAAAGAAACTAGACTATTGTTAGAATTAACTAACTATCATCTGATTGAATCAGGTCAAAGTGAATGTCAAAAAAAACGAGCACCGACAATTGGCTTTTCTCTTGTCCGCCTCGGGGCGAACAGTTGCTGGAAACCCCTGATAATTACGGCTTTTAAATTGGGCAACTGTACGAATCCGCGTGCGGACTACGAAATCCAATTGATCGGTGCGGAGTCTCTTGACGTCGAAATTTTGAATGAAGAATGGCTGATAGTTTCTTTTGGGAGAAAGCGCAAATGAAGAGTATTGATCAACTGTTTCTGGAAATATACCTGGGATTTACCCTATGCTTTGCATTGTTCACTTTTTTTTATGTCTATTTTATTTTGGGCTCAGTGTCGGTGGTAACGATGTTGGTTTTTTTTGCCTATGCAATCTATTTAGGCCTGGAAATAATGCTCTATGCCAAAAAACAGTATGGGGAAAAACTGGGAGGGGGCTATCTGCATATCGGCATCGATCTCCTCTTTCTTTTTTACTGCGCCTATGCTATTGATCTCTTTTATTATTTTCTGCTGCCGGTTCTGTGTCTGAGTATTCTGATTTTCTGTCTGGGCAAGCATGCCATTAAGGGAAAAAGCCATGGCCTGATCGTGGTGACCTTTTATCTGCTTATTTCGCTGCTGCTGGAAAAAAATCTGCTGATTGCGGCCGTTCAGGTAGTTTTGCTTTTAGGGCTGGTCTTTTTTGTGGATGAGATCGGACAGGTGATTAGCAGCCTCTATCAGCGCAACGAGCATATTCTGGCGGAAATTGAACAGAAAAACCGCCTCCTTGAACATCGGGCCAAAACCGACTTTCTGACAGACCTGTCCAATCATCAGGCCTTTTATCAGGAACTGGATGGGATGGCTTCCAAGGCGGCACCCATTATTCTGATTCTTTTCGATATTGACGATTTCAAGAAAATCAACGATGTCTATGGCCATCTTTGCGGTGATTACGTCATTCGTGAGGTGGCGCAGATTATAAAGCAGCAGGTGCGGTCATCCGATATTGCGGCTCGCTATGGCGGTGAGGAATTTGCTATTTTACTGCCGGAAACCAATGAAAGCGCTGGCCGCAGGATTGCCGAGCGGATTCGCCAGGAAATTGAAAACCATGCTTTTATTTTTGAAGCCTTTCGCTTTCAGGTAACAGTTTCGGCGGGTATTTGCAGTTCATCAGTGACCTTGAAAAAATCGGAACAGACGATTTTCGTGGATCAGGCGGATTCGCTGCTCTATGAGTCGAAACGAAACGGGAAAAACCGGATTACGGTGGCTTGTTTGCAGGAAATCTAAAAAGCGGGTGGAAAATGTATCAAAAATGCAGAGAAATTTCATTATTATTTAATCGCATCGCCGCATCGGAGGTCGCAGGCTTTCCCGATTATTTTCAGCACACCATCGAAAGGGTTGTCGGGGAGCTGATGGGGGAATCCTTTTATTATCTGGCACAGTATCAGAAAGTATCGCTGACCACCAATTGCCTGGCCGGCCATTCCATCAGAACGGCCCTGATCGCCACCGGGATTGGCGAAAATTTGCGGCTCTGTCGCAAGGATCAAATGGAACTGGGAATTGGCGCCATCCTGCATGATATCGGGAAAATCAGGATTGATAATAAAATCCTCAATAAACCCGCCAAATTGTCGGATGAAGAATATGAAAGGGTGCAAGCCCATCCCCTGATTGGTTATGAACTGCTGAAAAATCAGACCTGGATTTCCGCCAGGAGCCTGAATGTGATCAGGAATCATCACGAACGTTTAAATGGAAGCGGTTATCCGGCTGGCAAGAAGGATTTGCATCTCTTTGATCGGATTACCGCTGTGGCCGATGTCTTTGACGCCATGACATCCCGTCGCAATTACCGGCAGTCCTATTCTTATGATCAGGCCTATCAGGTGCTTCTGTCCGAAGTATCAAGCCATTTTGACGCTAAGATTGTCGACAGTCTGGGGGCAGTGTTGGGCAATGAGGCCGGGAGGAAAAATCCGGAGAGGAGAATTTATGCCTTTGTCAATGTGTAAAGTGGGGAGTCGGGTGATCGTTAAGGATCTTTTTTTCGAAATGGATTATCTGAACAGATTTTATAGTCTGGGCATTTATCCAGGTGCCGATCTGGAAGTAATGGCCACCCAAAATGCCGGTCGGCTCATGATCAGAATAAAGGGCATGAACCTGGTGCTAGGGGAAGAGATCACGGGAAATATCAGGGTCGACCTTGTGGAATACAAAAGGACAGCTTGAGGGTGAATGCGGCCAGCATCCTAGAAATGGCGGCAAGCCTTTTAAAATGCAATCATGGAGGCAATGATGGATCTGTCCTTTGTTCCCATGCATTATCCATACCATCATTATATCTTGCCGGCAGCGCTGCTAACGGCATCAGCCATTGAAATGAAAATGCAGCGCCAGGAGTTTGAGAAAAAGCTGGAGATTATAAAGGATCGGTCTAAAAATATTCTAGCCGGATTCTGTGGCTTTTATGGCGCCTGCGGCTCAGCTGTTGGGACTGGGATTTTTGTCAGTGTTCTGACGGATACCTCTCCCATGTCTGATAAGACCTGGCAGTGGACTAACCAGGCAACGGCCATTTCTCTGCAGGCGATTGTGTCAGTGCCTGGACCGAGATGCTGCAAGCTAACCGGTTATTTGGTACTTGAGGCATCTCTGCCTTATATAAATGAAAAATTAAAACTGCATTTAAAAAGCGATGATGGAATTGTATGTCGGTATTATAAAATGAATGCCGAGTGTAAGAAAAATGCCTGTCCCTATTATAAAGCAGATGACGACTTGGAAATAGCAGGTAGGAGTCAATGAAAAAAGCGATTAAAGTAAGTGAGCAGATGATGCCCCGAAGAGATCCGCAAAAAAAGTGTTCCTGTCAGGATTCACCAGTTGATTTAAGATTTAAGGCTGGAACCATTTGCTGGCTTTTTGAGGAGGGGACACTGGTCGAAAAAAACGAGCCTGTTTGTGTTGGCGAAATTGAAAAGAAAGTGCTGGAGTTTTTGGCACCGGAAAAGGGAATTCTGACAGAAATTTGTATTAGAGAAGGCCAGAAATTTACGGCTGGCGATGTTTTGGGCTGGATTGATGTTGGGATTAATTCTTAGCTGCTATGGTAAAAATATTTGAGGTCAACAAGAAAACCCTGTATCGAAGCAAATTCGGATACAGGGTTTTTTGTGGGTGGTCTATTTTACATAGTTACTGGTTCTTCAGTTCTTCACGGATTCTGCGGTACTGGATAATCGGGCCATCGCCGGAAAGCAGATTTTCCTGTGATTTATAAGCCGAGGCCTTGGGTCTTTGCGTGATGACCACTCGCTTATCCTGGCGCTCAATGATTCGATTGCCGAATTTTCCGAAGAAAGCGATCAGACGGTTTAGGGGTTTAAAGCCAGTTACCCGGTTATAGAAGCGGATATAAAGGACTGTGTTCTCATCATCCACCGGGGCGAAATAAATAATCACCTTGATTTTATCACTGATATGGTTCATCCAGAGGTTGGGAAAGAGAAACTTTAAATAGGTCGGCTTGATGATACATTCGGCGGCTTTTTTTGGTTTTTGTCCGACATCAACTTCGTTGTTGGCGCTGGTTACCAGACCGCCGGGCAGGAATTCAACTTTGGGACCGTTAACCAGGGTTTTATTACCCCGGCCAATGGTGTTGTGATGAACGAAAGGCAGATGAACAACGTCCAGCTGATTTTCGATCGAGCGCGAATAATGGGAATGCCACTGATCCAGGATCTCGCTGTAAACATAGGAATCATCAACGTCGGTATTGAAAAAGGGCAGCTGATCAGTAATTTTATCCGGGTCACCGTACCAGAAGAAAATAATGTCATTGCCTTCCCGAACCGCATAAGATTTGACCTTATAGCGGCTGAGATCCTGAGTCGAGCTTTTCCCGTTGGCTGGAATGAAGGTACACCGGCCGCTGGGATCAAACTCCAGCCCATGAAAGGGGCATTGAAGACAATCCCCCTTGACCTTGCCCAGACTGAGCGCCGCTCCGCGGTGGGTGCACTGATCAACAACACATCCGATCTGGCCGTTGGCGTTTCGAAACAGGGCCAGCTCCAGATTAAGCCTTTTGACGCCGACGATCTGATTAGTCTTTACTGCTTTGGATGGCAGGATTGCATACCACTGATTGGTTATCATAGACGAGACTCCTTTCGCATACGACATTTTTAATAGTAATGATAGCTGATGTAAACAGCTTTAGTGGTCTAGGCCGATTACTTTTTTCAATCACTTTTAAAGATAAAAATAATAACCATGTAATAAATAGTTTTCCTGATACTTCAAAGCAAGCCGTAGCAGATATTTTTTAACTGCCGGCAGTTTGGTTTGGCCAGCTGAGAAATTTTCCAGCATCTGTGCAAAACGCTGGTGTTCATTTTTAGAGGCGCAGTTTTTAAAATATCCCCAGACATGCTGGGCGGCATTGACCGCATTGCCGGGTAAAACCGGTAAATTAAAGGCGGCTTCAATTTTTCGATACATCTCCACAGCTGGATAGGCGTTTTTATTTCGCAGCAGGTGTCGTATTGCCTGATATTGCTCTGGCGATCCTTCCAGGACAGCATATTTGTAGTGAGCCCATTCGTTTTCCAGTGTGGTGATAGCGGAATCGCGGGTGCAATGGATACACTTTAAAGCGGACAGATTTTTATCTTTGACTTCCAGCATAATATCAACATCCATATCCGCGATCTGATTCCAGAATTCAAGGAATGGATCGATGTAAATCGTGTCAGAATGAGCGCCAGGCCTTTTACTGGGATGCTGCTGTGAATAATGAATTTTCTGTCGACCATCATCACCAGACCAGCTGGCAGAACAGGCTTTGATCCAGTCACGATCACCATATGATCGGGGGGAGGGATTAATTGCATGATGCAGGTTGTCATAAACAGCCGGAATCCCCGAGTCAGCAGACACCGCTAAAATATCAGCGATAGTATAAAGCCGGTCATCGTTTTCGATGACGAGACGCTTTTTTATGGACGAATGCAGATCTTTGTAACGGGCGATAAATCGGTTTTTGGCTTCTTCCTTGTGGCCGTATACGCCGCCAAGATGGAGGATGATTTTATGATCACGGCCAAGCCCCAGGCTGTCCAGGACTGTCGTATGATAATGCAGATCGGCAATTGCCCGCTGGGCCACTGACTGATCGGGTGAATTTAAAACAGTGTACTGGCCGGGATGCATTGAAACCCGGATGCCTGAGCCGAGGATTCGCTGGCCGATGGCAGCAAGTTTATCAGAATAAATTTCTTGCCAGGCTAAATCCGCCGCTAGGCTTGAACCAAACGGGATCAGGTCGGAGGAAATACGAAATAGCTGAATTCCCCTGTCGATATTGTAGGTAATCAGTTTATCAAGGGCATTCAGATTATTATCGATTAATGACAGCAGACGTTCCGGACTGGCGTTTTTCAGCGTGCAGCTTTTCATTTCACTGCCCGGCACAGCAATGGCCAGACAGGCATACCCAATATTCATCGGCTCGATCACCTTTCTTCAATTGCCTGCCAGGCCGTTTATTCATGCCAGTTGCTGCTATGAACAGTGGCATTTCACTGTAAGCCTGCTGATCAGGCCATTTGCCTGGGGCAATTGTCTATTTTTACGATAGCATTCACGTTACTAACTAAGATTCATTAGCAACATCATAGTAAATAAAACGCTTAATGTCAATGGTTAAGCTCACCTAAATCTCAAAAGTTTTTCTGCACGGGGTCTGTCAAAAGGAGGTATTCTTTAAGGATGAAAATATTTTTTGCGGGTTAGATTCGAAGCGTACAGATTAATCTCGATACAGGCTTCTTTTTCATTAAAAACAGGCGTATAATTATGATTAATCAATCAAGAATTTAAATTGGAAAGGAAAAATACCATGAAAAAATTTGCCATTCTGCTTTGTCTGCTGCTGATCCCCTTCTCCTTCTCGGGCTGTACAGCCAATCAGGCCCAAGAGGAAAGCTCTACCACCTGGGACACCATTTATGATGCTTATGTGTATGCTTTTCCCCTGGTACTGGTTGACGCGACCATGACCAAAATGACCAATACGGTTACTGCGACCAATACTCAGGCGCCGGTCAATCAGCTCTTTCACAGTCGTAATCTGGCCAGCGCCGGAGACAAGGACGTTGTGACGTTAAATACGGATACCCTTTACTCACAGGCTTTTCTGGATTTGTCCCAGACAGCCATGGTTTTTGTAATGCCCCAAACGGACCGCTTTTGTTCCGGGGAAATCATGGACGCTTATTCCAATGCGGTAAAAATTACCGGCTCCGGCAGTGATAACCCTGATCAGACCGCTTTTCTGATCACCGGACCCGATTACAGCGGGGAAGTGCCGGATGGCCTGACCCAGATTCAAATGCCGACCAATACGGCCTGGATTCTCTGTCGTGTTCTTAGCTACGGTCAGGATGATCTGCCCAATGTCTATGCCATTCAGGGAAATATGAGCCTGATGCCGCTGACCAATTATCTGTCTGGGGAAAGCTATGTACCGGCTCAGGGCAGCTATGATGAAAACAATAATTTTATCCCCATCGATCATGTCATGCAGATGACGCCGGAAGAATTTTTCACCGCTGCCAACCAGTTGATGGTTGATAATCCGCCGGCAAAAGCGGATAACGCGATTCTTGAAGAAATCAGCACGATCGGTGTGGGGCCGGGTCAGACTTTTGACGCCTCCATCATCGATGATGAGGGGGCATGGACGGACATGATCAATAATCTGCCGACAAGCCTGCTGGCGGACTCGCAGTCTTTTATGGTCCAGATGAACAACTGGCACTTCTTCGGCGAGCCGATTGCTGAATTTGGCACCGAGTATGATTACCGGGCCCTGATTGCCTTAGACGGGCTGGCTGCTAATCCGGTTTCGGTGGCGATTTACCCCAATGCCAACACGGACAGTAACGGGGATACATTTGATGGCAATAACAACTATGTGATTCATTTTGACGCGGGGCAGCTGCCACCAACAGAAGAAACTGGCTTCTGGTCGATTACCGCTTATGACAGCAGCAATTTCCTGATTGATAATCCAATTAACCGTTATAGTATTAATGACCGCAGCGATCTGGTCTACAATGCGGACGGCTCGCTGGATATTTTACTTTCGACTCAGGAGCCGAGTGACGCGTCGATGGTCAATAACTGGCTGCCGATTTCAAATGACAATTTCCATTTGTATCTGCGGATTTATCTGCCGCAGCAGTCAGTCTTTGATGGCAGCTGGGCAGCGCCAACCATCGAAAAGGCCGACTAAAGTCGGCCTCAGACTGAAGACAAAGTTAATATTGCATACCTGAGCACCGACAATTGGCTTTTCAGTTGTCTGCCTCGGGGCGAACAGTTGCTAGAAAAACCTGAATATTGCGGCTTTCAAATTGGGCAACTGTACGAATCCGCGCGCAGACTACGAAATCCAAGCGGGGTTTGTCTACGAACTGAAGCCGACTAAAGCGGCCTGAATGGGAGTTTATTCCTGATCTCCGTCAATCAGTTCAGCTACTTTGACAGCCAGCTGGATGCGAAAAAGCGTCTCACTGTCGTTAAAATCGAGACCAGTGGCTTCAACAATCCGGCTGATCCGGTATTTGAGGGTATTGTAGTGGATATGTAAAAATTTGGCAGTCAGTGTTGTATCCTGGTTATGGCGGATGTAGGCCATCAGGGTAGAAAGCAGCTGGCTGCCTTTTTGTTTGTCCACGGCTTTAAGCGTTTCAACGATGGGATGAATCAGGTTGCGGATATTGGTTTGCCCTCTAAAACTGAGAATCATATGGGGGACAATCAAGTCATCATAGGTGCGAATCCGACCTGATCCGGTCAATTGATCACCTAAAGATAGGGCGTTGCTGGCCTGGGTGTAATGTTCGCAGAAATCATAAAGATGATAAAAAACCATGCTGATACCGGCAGTGCAGTCATTCTCCTGCAGCAGATTCTCAAAGGTGGCCAGCTCTTTAATTTCGCGGGTTCGGGAATCCAGCAGAATGACCAGCTGGCCATTATAGATAATGACAGTCTGGCGGTTGAAAAAATTCTGAATAATCCGTTTTAGATAGTAAAGACGGTCATTGTTGTTTCGACCATTATCAATGCGGATTACCACAGCATAGAGGTTTTTATAAAGTTTCAGGCCATAAATTTTTTCTCTTTCTTCGATGGCGGCATGGTCATACATTTTCTGATTGAGCAGAGCGGTCAGGAAAGTGTCGGTGAGTGAATTTTCGTTTGTACTGGCGGCGGCCAGATTAAGGGCCAGAACATTGCACAGCATGATCAGCAGATCCTGGTCACTTTTTGTAATGGGATGGTTGTATTCCAGCAGTTTGAGATAAGCCAGTGGACGGCCGTTTTTTAAAACCCGCCCAACCAGCTGGCGATGGTTTAAGAGGCCGGTTTCCCAGATCACCAGAACCTCTTCATTTGCGCCTTTTTCTGTTTGGTCAGGATCCTGCATGACTGACTGGGCATATTCTTTGTTGACATAGCCTTTGGATAAAGTCCACTCCCACAAAGGCTCATTTTCGATCAGGTTACCGCCGGAATGGGCAATAAAGCAAAGTGACACATCAACCAAAAGGAGCGGGTTGTCAAGCATCTGATAGCCCAGATCTAAAAGCTGCTGAATGGTAGCACCCTCTTGGCAGGCCTGTAAAAGCTGGATCGAACAATCACCCAGCCGCTGCCAGGCGGCAAATTCTTCCTCGATGGCAAGGCAAATCGCCGTCTGGTCACAGGCAGGGGCAAGCAGGATCAGATCTGCTTTGGTGTCTGATAATTCTTGTTCAGAAAAGACAGCATCAGCAATGATGACCAGCGTGCAGGGGATGTTAAGAAGCGCCTTGTTGATTTCTGACAATTTAATCAGGATAAGGGTATCAGACGAACAGGTCTCGAAACCTTGTTCGCCGATTTGAAAGTGTTTAATTTCGGTTTTTGCCGGATCAATATTGATAAAGCTTTTAATAGTCATATCTTCCAAGGCCGTCATGATCCGCTTTAGTGTTACAGCCATACAAATCTCCTTGTAAATGTATTTTAAAAAAGCTCCTTGTCGGTGGTCGGCTTTAAAAATGGCTTTGCTTTTTGCTTCTATTATAGCATGCGACAAAAGTGGTGTCGCATTATTTAGGATGGCTTCATAAGCTTCGTTAGAATTTACAATTTTGAGTGACTCGATTTGTCAATTTTTACAAAAAGAACTTGTCGTCTGGATCGCTTAAACTCGTTTAAAATCTCAATTCCTCACAAAGACGCAAGCGCTTGGGACTGATATACTTGAACAATGATAAAATTTAAGTAAGCAGGAGGATTTTATGGTAGGCAGATATTCGCAATTAAGTCCAGTTGCCTTTGGCGCAGATGCTGTTGACACAACAGGTGAAGTCGCTAAAGAGCTGGGACTTCAAAAGGTTTTGGTTGTTACAGATGTAAACGTTGAAAAAATGGGACATGCAAAGAAAGTGCTCGATAGCCTGAGTGCGGCGGCAGTTGATTTTGTGGTTTTTAATGAGTGTGAAATGGATGCCCCTGATTATATTGTTCAAAAAGGTGCCGATCTGGCCAAAGCCCAGAAGGTTGATGGGGTGATTGGTATTGGCGGCGGCAGTGTGCTGGATTCAGCTAAAGCAATTAGTTTATTGGCAACTAATGACGTCAGTGTTGCCGAATTGTTGGATGGTGCCAGAAATATGACGCCACAGGCAAATGGACCCTTGAAACTGATTATGATTCCGACAACATCGGGAACCGGTTCGGAGAGCACGATTATTGCAGTCATTAGTGATACCGTTAAGCATGAAAAGATTGGTGCCATGGTGCCGCCAAGCTTTGCGATTGTCGATCCCAAACTGACACTGGGTATGCCGAAGGACATTACGGTCTATACCGGCATGGATGCTCTGTCGCATGCTTGTGAAGCCCTGACCAGTATCCAACCTAATCCTCATGCGGATCTATTAGCCTATGATGCCATTCGTCGAATTTTTAAATGGCTGCCGGTGGCCGTTTCAGATCCGATGGATCTGGAAGCCCGCGAAAACCTGGCTCTGGCCAGTAACCATGCCGGGATTGCTTTTAATGATGCCATGGTTCACCTGGGTCATGCTATTGCGCACTCGATGGGAGCAACTTTCCACGTTCCTCATGGGATTGCCTGTGCCCTTGTTATCCCGGTGATTATTGAATTGGTGGCGCCGGTTTATCCTGACAAAGTTAAGGAAATTGGTGCCTGCATGGGGCTTGGGGTGGAGTCAGACGATCCGGTGAAAATCGGTCTGGTTGTCGCCAATCATCTGCGGGCATTCCAGAAAGAATTGGGCGTTCCGACACTTGAGGATCTAAACATCAGTCGGGAAGGGATTCTAGGCTGCACCAGCTACGTGGCTAACGAGGGTCTGCGCTTCCTGTGCCCGGTCGAACCGACTGATCAGGTCATCACAGCTTCACTGGCAAAAATGTATGATGGCTATCAATAAAAGAAATGGAGAAAATTATGTCATTTGAAAATTTACTATCCCCTATTAATATTGGCACATTAAAACTCAGAAACCGTGTGGTCATGGGAGCCATGGGTTCAGGAACGGCTCATGACAATGCGACGGTATCAGAATGCGAATGTGCCTATTACGCTGAGCGAGCTAAAGGCGGAACCGGTTTGATTATTACTGAAGTAACCCGGGTTGATAACGAAACCGGAGTCATGATGCCGCGACAGACTTCGGCGGCCACTGATGATTGTATTCCGGGACTGGCAAAACTTGCTAAAGCCATTCATTTTTACGATGGCGCAATTTTTGTTCAGCTTCACCATCCTGGCAGACAGACTGATAATATGGCCATTGGCGGCCGCGCCACCATTTCACCCAGTGGCATTAAAAGCATGCTGACGCAAGCCGAATGCCGGGAAATGACCAGAGAAGACATTCAAAAACTGATTGATAACTATATTGATGCCGCTGAACGCTGTTACAAAGCTGGAATTGATGGCGTTGAGTTGCACAGTGCCCATGGTTACCTGCTTAACCAGTTTATTTCGCCCTTAACCAACAAACGAACCGATGAATACGGGGGATCAACCGAAAACCGAGCCCGGGTCATCAAGGAAATTATTGAGGGCATTCGTGCTCGTGTTGGCCGGGATTATCCGGTGATGCTTAGGATTTCTGCCGATGAATTTCTGCGGGAATCCATGTTTCCCTTTGAAGAAGACGGCCTGATGCTCGATGAAGCGGTAAAAATCTGCCAGTATCTGGTGCCGTTTGGATTGGATGCCATCAATGTATCTGCGGGTATTTATGAAACCATGAATTGGGCCTGGGAGCCGATTTCCTATCCTGAAGGCTGGAAAATCTATCTGGCTGAGGCGGTTAAAAAAGCGGTGGATGTGCCGGTTTTTGGGGTAGGTGTGATCCGTAATCCGGAGTTTGCCGAAAAAATCATTGCGGAAGGCAAAGTGGATGGGGTAACCATGGCCCGCGGTCAACTGGCCGACCCTGACTGGGTTAATAAAGCAGCAAAAGGGCAGGTTGAAGATATTCGCCGTTGTATTTCCTGCCTCAACTGTATGGATACAATGGTGACCAATGGCATGAAAGGTGAACCCTTTGCCTGCGCCATCAATGCTCGGGCAGCCCGCGAATGGTTTTATAATGATGCCCGCATAGATGGCGATGGTCGTTTGGTAGTGGTTGTTGGCGGAGGACCAGCCGGTATGGAAGCGGCAGTTAAACTGGCGGAACGTCAATTTAAAGTCGTGCTTTTCGAAAAAGAGGCTGAATTGGGCGGACAGCTCTGTCTGGCCAACAAACCACCGCATAAGGATAAAATCAACTGGCTGATTGATTATTACAAAACCCGGCTCAAGAAATTGGGGGTTGACATTCGATTAGGTACCGCCGCCACCCAAAAGGCCATTGCGAGCTTAACTCCCTATGCCGTTTTTGTCGGTACCGGTTCGGAGTCGATTGTTCCAGCATCGATTAAAGGAATTGATCTGGCCTCAGTCTGCACCAGCACTGATATTTTAACCGGCAAAGTTAAACTGAGTGGTAAAAAAGTGGCTGTGATCGGTTCCGGTATGACGGGAGTCGAAACGGCAGAGCTTTTAGAAACCCAGGATAATGAGGTGTTTGTCGTGGAAATGGCCGATCAGATTGGACCTGGTGCCAGCTGGCAGTCTTTTAGCGATGTTCAGGCCCGGCTGATGAAATTTGGCACAGTCTTTATGCCAGGCCATAAACTGGTCGAAATTACCGGAAAGGGTGTAGAGCTGGAAAAAGCCGATGGTCAGGGGGTTTCGCTGGATGTCGATGCGGTGGTCTTATCGCTTGGCGTTAAAGCCGATCAGACACTGGCTGATGCTTTGGCGGTCGATTTTGACAAGGTTATAAAAATTGGCGACACCAAATGTGTCGGCCGGATAGCCAATGCGGTTGAGACAGCCTATGCCGCGGCGTATCATTTGATATAGGGAGTGATCGCTTAAAGCAACTTAGAAATCTATGAAACATGTGAAATTTTGATCGGCTCATTTCAAGCGCGAGCCATTAGCTAAGACCACACCGAAGGAGTGAACCTTCTGTGTGGTTTTTTTCTTATCAAATCAACCTTGTGTAGATGCTATGCGTTTCATCCGCATTAAGCAGTTTTGTTAGATAATTTAAAAATGAAACGATCATTTTAATAATATTCCTTGCATTGGTTTGAATAACATCTTGCCAATTGGATTGCAAATCATTACAATAGTATCAGGCCACCAAAGAAGGAATGTGGTGAAAATCCGCAACAGTTTCTTTGCTACTGTAAGGCGTTTATGGGTGTAAAAGGTCATTGGGCAACCGAGAAGACCGTTACGATCAAAACCCGCCAAGTCAGGATACTTCCAAGTGGTTTAAATGTGTAAGCTTCAAAGAAGGCTGCAGCATGTGAGACCATTTTTAAATTCGTTTCGGATAATTTTTTCTGATTTGGACAATGAAGTCACACATTTTGCAAACCTTTTTGAAAAAGGTTTTTTAATTTTTTGCAGGATAATTTGTCCGGAAAGAGGAAATACGTGGAAAAAATTTATGAGTTGCCTGTTGATGTGGATTTAGATGAACTGTTGAAAAAAATGCGATTGAAAGCCGATTCGCCGGCAGCTGACGAATACCGTAACGCGATTGATTGGCTTAAAGACCGAATGATCCCCAGAGCGATTGTTAAAAGCTGCTCAGTTCAGGCCTTTGCAAAGCACATGCTTATCCTGGATGGCATCAGATATCAGAGTAAAATGCTTCATTATCTGCTGAAAGATCATCAGCAGGTGTTTCTTTACCTGCTGACAATCGGTGATACTCCCGCAGATTTACATCATACGGAGCACTATTTTTTTCAGTCGCTGAAATTGCCGATGATGTTTGGTGCAATGAAACACCTGAAGAAAAGGATGCTTGAAGAAACTGGCTATGCGAGCTTGGGAATGGCCAATCCAGGGTTAGTACCGGGATATCCAATTGAAGGCAGTCGGGATATTTTCGACAGTTTTGGGAGTGCGGCACAAAAAATTGGTCTTACCATGAGCAAGCATAATGTGATGGTTCCGGTTTTCAGTTCATCGGGAATTTTCTTTGAAGATCGTCATCATTACTGTGAGTGCAGTGTCTGCCCGATTGATGGCTGTATCGGTCGCGAAGCTGCTATGGCCAGACCTGAAGAAAATCTGGCATAGAAGTTACAGTCTTTTTATCAGGAAACTTTTTTTACCGTAAAGCGTTTATATAAGCCCATGATGATAATGCTGGAAGTAATAACTGTCGGGAAAATAAACAGATAATTTCCGGTTAAACTGATTTTGGCCATCCAGAAACTGGGCAGTGGTGAAAATAAATATTGAATGGGACTGGTAACAAAATAAACGACCGGAATACCAACCAGCAGGATCCCGCACAGTTTGATCAAAGCCATGCCTGCCATTTTGTTTTTGGCGAAGGCAACCACCAGCAGGGCGCAAAGGACAGCCATCAGCACGCCGCAGATAGAAAAGGTGATGATCATCAGGGGATCAAGTCCGGAAACGGTGAAAATTGTCAATAAGAGCAGGTCGTATATGAAGGCCATCAAAGCTGGCAGAATCAGGCGCGACTTTAGATAGCCGCTTTTACCAACCGGTGTTACAAAATAATATTTGGCGGTGCCGTTGTCAAATTCCTCAAGCATGACCAGAACACCTGAAAAGCAAAACATGATGGGGGTCATGATGGCCAGCAATAAATCAAAAAGGATATAGTAGGGGGCAATGATCTGGGGAAGATAAAAATACTGACAAAGCATTTTTTCCAAAAGGGGGACTAAAAAGCGAAAGGCAAACCCCATTAAAACAGGTGCCAGAATGCAGACGATCATCATGGCATCATGAAGGATAGAAAGCACAAATGGTTTTGTGGCATTGATTATTTTTCTCATAACTTGATCCCTTCCAAAGAAACAAATGATTTTGCCACTGCTTTTTTACAGAAAATAAAAACCGGAAAAATCCAGCAGCTCATCAGCAGAATAGCAGTCGCCCTGGTAAAGCGAAGAAAAAAAATCGAGATTCTGTCGGGCAGTTAATTTTTTATAGAGGCTGGGATATTCAAAATCGACACCGATCTGTTCGTAAAAACGGTTATCATGTTTTTTAATTTCGATGCCATTGATCACAACACTGCCGGTGTAATTGGGTAACATGCCGATTAAAATTTTCTGAATGGTGGATTTCCCGGCACCGGATGGTCCTAAAAAACCAAAAATCTCGCCGCTTTCAACAGTGAAAGAAATGTTTTCGAGAAAGGGCTGCTTGGTATAGGTGAAACTCATCTTATTTAATTGAATCATTTTTTTCCTCCAGCATCTGAATGACCAGACCTCTGATCAGTAATTTTAAGGCGTCATCGTAGTCGCCGATTTCGCGTTTATACATTGCGGTTAAAAACAAGGCTCTAAAGGCAGACGAAAAGGTTTTAATTTCCTGTTCATGCATTTGCGGAAAAAGATGACTGAGCATCATCAAAAATTCATCGTCTTTTGAAATACTGTCGGATACCAGATCATCAGGTAGTTTGCGAATCAGGAGCCCTAACTCGCCATTTAAAATAATCGGTAAAATCCCCATTTCAAAGCCTAACTGAAAAAAATCAAAAAATAAGTCTGTCAGTGAGGTGACTGAAAAATCGGCTGCCAGGCTCGTCATTTTTGTTGCCATTTTCTGGTGAAGGGCGTCTTCTTTTTTCATGATGGCATCGAAAAGCAAAAGCTCTTTTGATTTATACAACAGGTAAAAAGTGCCTTTGGGAATATTGACCTTTTTGACCAGATCATCAACGGTTGTTTTCTTGATGCCGTTTTTTTTGATGGATTCAAACGCGGCTTCCTGTAATAATTCAATCAGATGCTGGCGTTCTTTTTCGGAATAAGATTTTGGCATGTTAACCTCCTTTAAAAACTATTTGACTAAAACAGAATTTATGGTCAAATTATGACACGGTCAGCTGATATTGTCAAGAATAATTTTTGATGCGGTGATCAGGAAAGAAGTTCTAAATTTGACGTAAGCAGGCAGAAAAACTATAATAAGTCTATTATCTGAAAGAGAGGATTAGAATGAAAAGAGGATTAATAGCAGTCAGTCTTTTGTTGGCATTTTTCTTGTTTACGGGTTGCAGTGAGGCTGATCGGGTTTCATCCAACCTGTCCAAAGAAGCCGACAATTTTAATGTGGTTCGACAGTTGACGGTGATTAACTGCATTGAAGGAGATGTGCTTTTCCAAATGACGGGAAAAATGTCCATTACTGCTGACACGGAAGACAATCAACTGGAAGTGATTGTCGAGAACGAGGACGGTAATTATTCCAAACACTTTGTCGGACTCAGCGATAACGTTACCTATGTGATTGAAGATCTCGACAGCAGTGATGTTTCTCAGTATCAGTACACGCTAAATTACAATCCTAAGATGTGGATACCGGCAGAAGTTGAAACGATTGATTAACATTTATGAAAAAACAACACTTTTTTATTCGCCTAGTAACAGTCATACTTGACAAACAATAAAAATGTGTGTTATTCTTTAAAAACTCTTTGCACTGCAAACAATCTACAGTACAAACTGAGCAGACCGTGACTAAACGTCATGGAGTCGGGTCACCCAGGTGACAGTGGAAATTTTTATCCGCGGGACAGTATTAGCTGATTCGCGGATTTTTTTGCGCGAAAATAGGATTGTATCCGGATCATTGTAAAGCAATCTTTTATTTTGGAGGAATTAAAATGGAAAATCAAGTTGTCAATGATAATTTTGAGCAGGTCGTCAAACGGGTTTCGGCTGTATCGATCGTTGGGAATGTTATTCTGTCGGTTTTTAAACTGCTAGCGGGGATTCTGGCGCACTCGAATGCAATGATCAGTGATGCCATTCATTCAGCATCCGATGTATTTTCAACTTTTGTGGTATTGATCGGGGTTAAACTGGCGTCACAGGGATCGGACAAGGAGCATCCCTACGGTCATGAACGGCTTGAATGTGTGGCCGCCATTATCCTGGCGGGGATCCTTTTAGTCACCGGCCTGGGTATCGGCTTTGAAGCCCTGAAAAATATTCTGGCGGGCTCCTATAAAAATCTGCAGGTGCCGGGTATGCTGGCGCTGGTGGCCGCTTTAGTCTCAATTATTGCAAAGGAAGCAATGTACTGGTATGCTCGGATCAATGCCAAAAAAATTGATTCCAGTGCTTTGATGGCGGATGCCTGGCATCACCGTTCCGATGCTTTTTCATCAGTCGGTGCGCTGATTGGGATTATCGGGGCACGGATTGGCTTTCCAATAATGGATTCAGTAGCCAGTCTGATCATTTTTGTCTTTATCGCCAAGGCTTCCTACGATATCTTCAAGGATGCCATTAATAAAATGGTAGACCATTCCTGTGGGGAAGAAACAGAGCAGCAGATTCACGATTGCGTGATTAAACATGAACAGGTGCTGGGGGTTGATCTGTTAAAAACCAGAAAGTTTGGTAATAAAATCTATGTTGATATTGAAATTGGTGTGGAGGGAACCTATACCTTGCTACGATCCCATGAGATAGCAGAAGATGTTCATAAGAATATTGAAGAAAATTTCCCCAAGATCAAGCATATTATGGTTCACGTTAATCCGGCCTAAGCGATTAATGAGGAAATGGTAACGATGAGAAGCCTGTGATCATTGGGAAAGTTTGTAATAAAAGGAGCTGCAGTAGCCATCTGGTTACTACAGCTCTCAATGTGTTGATAAACTCCGCACCGACCAATTGGATTTCGTAGTCCGCGCGCGGATTCGTACAGTTGCTCAATTTGAAATTGCAAATTATTGATGTTTTCTAGCAACTGTTCGCCCCGAGGCGGACAACTGAAAAGCTAATTGTCGGTGCTCAGGTAGATAAAATTAACTTTGTCTTCAGTCGGAGAGCTATAGTAGCCATCTGGTTACTGCAGCTCTTTTTGATTTTAGCTTTCTGTTGTTGTGTCGGTTGGGGTTTCGGTCTCAGGAACGGTTGTTGTCGTTCCGGGATCTGTCCATGTGCCATGGCCGCCACCACCACCCATTTGATTACCGTTGCCGGTGATGATGGCAGTTTGTTCAATTGAGCCGGACTGGCTGCCGGCAGTGACTGTATAAGTCGATCCAACTGCCATATCAGGTGTTGAAATAAGGACATTCTGATAAGCTTTAGTAGGGGTGTAAGATGCCAG
>JASGLP010000047.1 GCA_030156895.1 Eubacteriaceae bacterium
TTTAATCAGGTGGTGCAATGTTTTTGCCTAAAACATCGCCAGTATGGAAATGTTTTGAGTCTGGTTGCGTAAAAGAGGCTCTTTTGACACTCAAACCAATTATATAAATAAAACTATCTCTCTATTGAATTATATCATTTAACCGTCCGACTGACAATGTTTTATCAAGCATTTTGAATGCGATTGACTTAAATGATAATAATATCCTCCTCTTCCGTAAAGCCAACTGGCCCCCATACTTTAACCGTTGTATTGCCCGCCAGCCGATATACCCGGATCAGATCGTGGGGCAGGACAAATTTTTCAATTTCTCTGACCAGATGATTGAATTTTTTCTCGGTCAGGATGCATTCAAAAACCGAACGCTGCACCCAGTTTCCATAACCTTTTAGCATTTTTGAAAAAAATAACCGGCGCTTATTATCAGTAATATCATACATAACCACAACTAGATAGGACAATTGTTCCACTGTCACTTCTTCTTCAAAAAAATTCAGCTCATCCAGTAATTCATATTCCATAGGCTTACCTCAGCTCGATTGGTTTATAAATGCTGGGATCATTTTCTTCCATCGCTTTAATCAGCTGCCTAATCTGATGCTCAAGCGCTCTTCTAAAGCTCACCGGATAGGAAAGTTCCTTAATATAACGGGTCGAAGTCTGAATTTTTTTCGCATACTGGCCGATAAAATTCCTTGAAGTATTCTTGTCAGCATAAACACCGCCATTTTCTGTGGTTTCAAAATCATCCGGCTTGATCATTTTTTTACTGACCATCGCTACCACCACAGCATCCACCAGAATACAACGCCATTCTTCCATCAGGTCTGATGCCAGGGTCGGATGATTTTGCCGATCCTGATGCAGAAAACCCGCATAAGGGTTTAAGCCCAGCTCGGCAAGAACCGTATAAACATCATACATTAATAAAGTATAACCAAAACTCAACAGGGAATTAAAGGGATCTCTAGGAGGCCGTTTACTTCGCTTGTTAAACTTAAATGCTTTAGGCATACTTTGACTGACACCCTGAAAATAAATTTTTGCGGCAATTCCTTCATAACCCATCAGCTCATCGATCTTTGTCGCTTTAAGTGCTTTATTTTCATACTGAGTCAGCTGGCCAGCCAAAACCTCAACTTCCTTATTATCATGAATTCTGTTTATACGCCGCAAAAACACCTTGTGATTTTTTATTTTTCCGGATACAAGCTGACGACACAAACCGATGACGAACTCCGGATCATCACCGCAACGAAACTGAACCCTTTGCCTTTCAATATTTACATCTGAAGTGGATTCTAGCCGGCCAAAAAACTTACCTTTGTTGGACAACCAGGTCATGGGAATCCCTTTTTCCAGAAATTGTGTGACCACTGTTGAAGATATTTCAATCCGCCCAAACAGCACAACCCCTTCCACCGATTCAACTGGCAAGCTACGTGTCATTTCATCCGGTGTTCGAATACAGATCTGATTGTCTTTAAATGATACTTTTGTTCCCTGATCAAAAATATAAATAAAACTCATATTCCCTCCCTGTTCAGATATTGTCTCCTTGCGGGGCGAGTTTTTTAACTTTCTCTTAACTTGTTAACCTAATCAGCAACAAAGTTTCCATCTACTCGCGAGGCATTTGCTTTCTAACTTGCTTTAGAAAAATAGGAGAACCTTTCATTTACAATTCCAACAACTGGATCAGCACCGGCACCGCCAGTCTCAACAAGTTGATTAATTTAGTAATACCGCAAATTTTTCCTCAAACGTTTTAATCAGATTCAAGGCATTCTTTTCGATCACTTTAAAGTCTACAGCTTTATCAGACAAACCACCATGATTGACATCATTTCTAAAATCATTGTTAATAAAATTCTGATATGTCTTATTAAAATACTTTTTATCCATCTGCATTGTATATTCTGTCAACTCACATTCTTTACAATACAAAAAATAATCTCTTCGCACCTGCTCCCGTAAAGCACGATCAAAAAAAGCATCAGGTTTGATCCCGCATAAAGCAAGGAGACAGTTAGTCCCATTTTCAGCCAATAATGTAAAAACCTGCTGATACATTCCGAAAACGTAACACTGCCTGGTGATGCAGTGAATATTCCAGATCAGATATTCTTCTCCATCCTTGAGCGCCACAACCATGGATTCAATTTTTTCAAGAATTTTTAAAAATGGCCGCAGTCCCTGATAGTCTCGATTCTGAATCATTTCAAGATTTGCAAAACATTCTTTAATTATAATACCATAACGAATACTATCTTTAGTGCGATTTGTTTTAATTGAACGGACAAATCCATCCAGATTTTTGCGCAATTTTGATAGACTATTTAAAAGTGGATCATCATGATGGTAAATCCGTTTAAGACGACCTAATTCCTCACCTATCAATTCAATAATGTCTGTGAGTCCCCCAGACAGAAACTTATCTGTTGCTGTTGACCATTTTTCCAAGGTGTAAAATTGTTTCAGGCAGAAAATTGGCGCATTATTTTGACTGTCTTTCGCTTCATACGCTCCATAATAAATTTCCTCCAGTTCAATATTGTAAATCTGTTTTGAATAATCAGCAATAGCCGTTGCCATTAAAGGCAACGACCGAAATCCATGGGTGATATCCAAATAAACCCTATCTTCATGGGAGAAACCCGAAATCATGATATCAAAGATTTCCCAGATCTCAGCCTCACTTCTACCGTCCGGAACATCAAAAATCTTTAGCTTAATTTCTTCTCCGTAAACTGTCAGTACCTCTTTTAATCGCTTGTACTCTGGTATTTCACTAATAATAGCACTACCATCAAAATTTCTTTCTCTTGCATCTTTTGTCAGATATAGATGAAGTTCCAGCGTATCTTCTGCCTCTTTTGTTTTTAAAATATGCTTTACCAAGGCTTCCTGAATAAGATGAGTGGGATAAACCATATTTCCCAGCTGATAATTAACTGGCTGGTAAACACTAGTACCCAAAAAAGATAAAAGTTTAATATGCATGTGACTCCTCCTTTTTTAATCTTTGGAGCTTGCCAATCGTAACCGCCCCCATACCAAGCCCGGTTTTAATCCCAATGCCGGAATAGCTGCCAAAGGCAAACAAAAGCCGTGCCAAATTTTTAAGTGTCTGCGGTCCTGCAAGACGTAAGCGCATACTGCCGGAAAAACCCTTTATTGTCGTTTTCCCCATCATAAAACGGCTGCTTTGCAGGCGGTAATCGACTATATGAGTATAATCACAAAGATGCTCCAAGACCTGCTGATCTGTCACATCAATGGTCGTTGAAAAGGCGGAAAACCTTAACATCAGGCTCTGATAGATATGAAAGAGACTGGGCATCATTAAATACTGGCCCTTTACTTTGAAGCTGCAGGGGGTTAAAAAATTGATGAATATATTATTGTCTTCATTCGTATCATCCAAATAAAACTGTCTGGTCAGCGCTTCATAACTGTCAGCTGGTTTTTTCTCGATATTTTTAATTCTCAGCGTTTTCTGATGATGATCAAGCTTCACCTGCTCCTTAGTAAGCAAGGGCACAATGAGCTGTTGATAGGCTTCTTCATTCAGTGTTGCAATTTTCCAGACCCAGGCCTGATTGAAGCGATCATAATAAAGACTTTGGCTGAAGGGGTTTAAACCAGACTGATGCAATTTTTCAACATAATCTGTCTCTGCCTGCTCCATCAGATAACCATGCAGCACCGCTCCCATATTGTAATGAAGGTCATCCTGGTTGGCAATAGTCAGCTTTGCTTCATTTAACACTCTATTTCCTCCGTCAGTTCGCAAAGACCCATCATAAAGGTCTGCTGTCCATAATCGGCCAATTTCAAAGTTCGGGGAGAAATGCCCTTGTCACCCAAATGTCTTTTTCGCGGAAAGAGCACTTCCATCAATTCCTGCATTAAATAAAGTCTTTCTTCTTCATCGGGAAACAAGGCTGCTATAAATGTCTTTGCCTGATATCCGGCTCCGCCACCAAGAAACAAGAGCCCCGCAGTATCATCGCATTGGGGCAGATAGGTATCCAGA
Organism: Eubacteriaceae bacterium; assembly: GCA_030156895.1. Taxonomy (GTDB): domain Bacteria; phylum Bacillota; class Clostridia; order Eubacteriales; family Eubacteriaceae; genus Acetobacterium. Next base: position 4,040 of record JASGLP010000047.1, read on the forward strand.
TCCTCAAAGACGCGTAAAATTCCTCTTTCACCGATCAAAAGCTGTTTAAAAGTGTCCAGGACTTCAAGAATATCCACTGGTTCTTCCAAGCCAAATTTCTGATCGCTTTTAAATCGGTCAAAAGTAAGTGATACTTTTGTCTGGCTGCCTGGTTTTAAACATTCCCTATAGATCGGTAAATAATGCGGTGAATCATTGCCAAAAGTATAATCTTCTTTTTTAACGAGACATAACTCCTTTTTAGCAAAGGCTTCCGAATCAGATACGCTTAGACCAGCCAATGATTTAATATTATTTTTTTTATCAATCGTGAAAAGATCGCTTTCCATTCGATCTGATATCTTTTTTAGTTCTCTTTTTTTATAATTTGCTTTTTCTCCTGAAGTCAGCAGCTTGTTGATTTGCGACCGTTGTGCTTTAAACAACTCCGCATGATTTAAAATAAAGTGGCTGACAAGAGCCGTCCGGATGGCTCCTTTCAAACTGCTGCCGGGTATATAGGGATTCTGATAGATATCTTTTATAAAGCGGTTGATATCATTCATCTTTTCAGTATTCAGATTTTTAGTATCCAATACCGCCCCGGCTACTGATTTCACATCGGCACCAGTCAGTTTTTCTTTTTTGAACCAGTTGTTTAATGCCTCCGGATTTCTTTTTGAACTGTTAAATTCAACAAATTTTTCATAGGAATCCATCAGTTTTCGCTGGTGCAAAAAAATCATCATTTTATGTTCATCTATAGTAATCACCTGATTTTTTCCGGGATTATAAATATACTGATATTTTTTTAAATTATTTTCACTGTTCCCCCCAATGTAGGTTGGTGACAGCACTTTTAGCAGCATCCTCTGTGTTCTTAGCCCGGCCTGATTATTCATGGCTCACCCCCAGAAAAAACCCCTTGCCATAACGATAGACCGGATGGCCGCCGTTTTCTGACAAATCAATGATCTGACCATCAATCCACTCATTAAAACAGGATCCTGAATCAATCATTACCACCTGTTTACGTTTAACTGGCATGTTTTCATAAGTGCTGGATGCCACAAAGCCATTTCGCTTAAGCAGCTGATAGGTGCCCTGCCTGACTTTATTCAGCTCCGATGGTAACGGTAAAAGCGGGGATAAAGTCACCATTTTTCTGGCATTTTTCTGCCAGACCGTTTTTAATAAGCTCTCTGCCTTGTTTAACTGACTTTTTTCCAGATCCACACAGCGGCTTAGTTGGAAATGCCCAAGTCCTGCCGATTTTTTTCCGCCAATACCAGTTTCCCCAAGACTTTCAAGCACCATTAAAAAATCTGTAATCTTTTCTTCAGCTATCTGAACCATCAGATAAAAACCGCATTCTTCTTTTATCCGACTAGCTGTTATAAAATAAGGCTCGGGTTTCTGATCATTTGACTTATTCAAACAGATTCTTTTGTCCGCTTCCATAAATTCCGGTTCTTTTTCAATTGCGCTTTCATCTTTCAGATAACTGATCCAGCTTTCCACCGTCAGAAACTGAGCTTTTTTCTCCTGCTTAATCTGTTCCGGGATGATTGAACTGGTCTTTTCAATCAGCGGTTTTTTCAAATACAGGCATTCCCCGCTAAAAGGAAACAGATCGGAAATCAAAAATTGATCCTGCCGGCCAGCTTCCACCAGCCACTCTATCGCCTGATCATCAAAAAGTCTGATCCATTCCATTGCCAGGGCCGAAAAAAGTGCATCACCCGAAAAAACTGCCTGCGACTCTTCAAGATTGCCTTTTTTACCAAAATGAAAAGGGGTCGTCATCCTTAAATATACGATTAACCTGGACAATTTCAACACTCCTTCTTAAAGTATTTTTGACACAAGTTCTCTGCCTGTTCAAGGCCATCACAATAATCACGAATTTCATAATCCCAGTCAGAAAAACCGACTCGACCGTAACCCCGAGTCCCATGGCCGCCCAAATAGTCAAGCTCCAGCAGTTCGATGGCCATTAAGATATTTTGCAGATCCTCTTCCATCTCTGTTTCATCCTCAATATTATAAATCAGTTTAAAAGTAAATTCAGCACCCGTAGGGACCCGCTCCAGTTGACGGGGATTGGCCACGGCAGTCTGACGGTCGATACTATTTTCAAACTTGATTTCTGTGACATACAGATCCGGTTCTGCCTGTCTGATTTTTTCCACGGATTCGGGTGTCATAAAGACATCCTGAAAAATCAGCCGTGACGACACAATCTTGGGCTTTGAAGCACCAAACAGCCGTTTAATGGTCTGGTGTTCATTTTCAAGTATATCCAACTGGCCAGTTTCAGTTCGAGTTCGGGCCAGCAGATAGCGCAGTTTCCCTTTTAAAGACGTGCCAGGAATAATCGGCAGCTTGGTGACCGGATCTTTAATGACCACCGAATCAACGGCTCCGATGGCAGCAAAATCCGATGAACCGCCAATATGCATGCCGGTTAAAACCTTTAGTGTCCCCTCGATGATTACTTTTCCCTTTAATGCATTCATTTTAATTCCCTCCTTCAAATTTATGATAGGCAACCAATGCTTCCACATACATACAAAATTGGTCGAATTTTTTGTAGCTGTCACCGATCTGATCAATCAACTGAAACATTTGACTTTTATCAACAAAGTCACGGACATTTTTTTCTTTACTCTGATACTTCAGACGAATTTTCAGATAATCAATTTCCATGACCACCTCATCGGTCAGTTTATTGGTAATTTCACCCGTCGCTTTTAAGACCTGTACCTGATTGCGAAGACCATTGACGCCGGCCAGAAATTTTCTGATCTGACTGGTTGATAAAGCTGGTTTACCATAATAGTCCTTATTGAGACTTTTAATGCAATTTTCAGCCTTTGTGCTGATTTTCATTCCTATTTCACTCATTGCCCTCATCCTTTCGTTTTAAATAAATATATAAGGTCAGTGCCATAATAACCTCATTTCGCTCTTTTTCACTTAATGCCCACTGATAAAAAAATTGTCGCATCTGCTGGTAAACCGGATAGGACTTTTTCTCTTTTTTAGGCTCCCGTCTGGCCAATGAATAAGCCATGCGAGCCAGATTAATATTTTCCGGTGCCATTTCACGGAAGAGTTCTAGCATCCGATAGAGAAAACTCATTCCCACCGGAATTTTTTCTTCATCGGCGCTTTCATCTTCCCAGACAAACCAAGAATTAAAACACTCAAGCTTTTCACCAATCACTGAATCAATCAGAGTCTCCCATGAATAGCGGTTTTCCTGGCTTTCATCAAATAGGGCGACCGCGTTTTTACCTGGTAAACTCTTGGCATAGTCTTCCAGTTCACCCGCTTCAGCCGCCATTTGGCTGATCGGATAACCGGCATGCATCAGGGCAAAACCAGCGGAAAAGTGAAGCTTGCCCCCGGTAAAAGCTTTAAAGCCATGATATAAATCAATCGCCATTTCCAGAACCGCGTCCCAGGCTCCGATAATAAAGACATCATCACCGCCGGAATAGACAATGACAAGCGGACGTTGGCCTTCAATTCTCTTGTTTCCCGGTAAAGAAAAAGATTTTGCCGTCATATTTTTTCCAGCGCAGAGATCATTAATCATTACTTTAAAAAACATGGATAACTGCCTTGACATTGTTGTAAACCTGGATAATGTATTATACTGGGTTTGTTCAAAGCCTTTGATAAAGGTCATCCCCAGGTTGTCAACATCAGCCCGTAAAACCCCCAGTCTTTTGATCCCGGTGCTATTTTGCGCCAGCTGTTTAAAATCAATCAGGCCGCTACCATCAGCATTTTTGATGTTATAATTCCCGACCCATAAATTTGTTGCCATATTGGCACCGGTCATCAGCTGATTTACGGTATATACCCGATAGTAAGCCCTTTCTTTGTTATGGCGTTTCTGCCAGCTCGAAAAACCCTCAATTGAAAGCCCGATTTGCTGATCCGAAATCGACGGCAACGGAATCATTCCCTTTTTAAAATTTTCCACCGAAAAAACCATCTCTTCTATTCTCACCAACCGATCACCACAAGCGTACATGGCTTCACAGAAAGGACAGACTAAACCACCGCCTTTATCCCACTCTGTCAGTTCAACACTAGATGTTTTGCAGACACAGCATTCCCGGCCATCCCGCAATCGTTTATTCAGACTGGAGTCCGGATCAAATAAGGCTTTCAGTTGTTCTTCCTCATAGCGCCGCATTTTCCCGACTGACAGTTGTCTGTTGACCCGATCATAAAGCTCACCAGTTTTGTTCTTAACCTTGACGACATCTTTCATATCATTAGCCAGATCATCAGGCGAACAGGGGATTGCCTGCAATTCCAGATAAAGCTGAATACCGGTCATTTTTAAAAGTGCTTCATTAAATTTATCTTTTGCTTGTTCAAGTATTTCTCTATTACTGGTCGTATTACCCATGAGCAGATAAAAATGCCCGCCCCCTGAATAAAGCAGATTGACTCGGGATAAACCAGTAGCTTCAAGAATCTCATCAATCAGATTTTCTACCAGTATTTCCAGATAAAAAGAACGTCCCCGCAGCGATTTTAAAGCCCCTTTACTGCTAATGGTATAAATAAAATCCTGAATACCGGAGAGATCACCGGAAATAAATAAGAACTGATTGTTTTTCCGACTATTTTCATTATGTGTTAAACAATGTTTTTTATAGTCAGTAATCTTTTGATCCTCTACATACTGAAACATCGAACAGGCAATTGCCGCCGTCAGCTTTGAATGGTCAAACAGGGATATATCCGGCAATTCTTTTAAATTTGTACTGGACGGTATATAGGAGGTAAAGGCTTCCATAATTTTGAGCACTGAATTGAGACTATCACCATTGTAATCAACCTCTTCCAGTGCCTGTTGAAGACGTGTAACCATCCCGCTGTAGTCACCCGCATTGGTAAAGCGTTTCGCCTGTTCTTCTTCTACTGGATACAAAGTAATGTTCTTTGCATCCAGCCCCATCACTTTATAGGCACTTTTTTCCTGACTGCTTTGAAGCTGATCAAAAACCGAGCGCAAAGGAATCCGCATATCAAAGCCCGTATCCCCGCCTTCTTCTTCCCGCCGATCCAGAGCCGCCGCAATATTGTCCGCTTCGTAGATCAGATAGGCTGGGTGGCTATCCGGCAGTGAACTGTTTTTTAACTGTTTAGCATGATGGTTTTCCACCATTTCAAGCAGCAAATTTTTATCGGGTATTACAATCTTTGGATTTCTCAAAAATTCACCACCCAATTGCGAATGATTTTTTGACTGACCAGTTCTGTAAATGACTTTTCCTGCATCGTGAAGCATTGCTGCAAGGGTAATGTTCTTCATCATCATTCAATCACCTTCTCTTTCTTCAATTTTTTTGTCACAGCCTGCATATCGACCAGTTCTTCCCAGCGGACATGGGAAAAAGCAAACTCTTTTTCCGCTTGACCATTAGCCGGGTTTAAAATCATTTTTCCAGTCTCATGACGTGCGGCCACAGAATAAATAATCTGGACCTTCCAGTTATTCTTTTTTTTAATTTCAAACACTTCATTAATCAAATACGTCGGCAGTACAATCCCCAAAAGTTCATATCCTTGGGCCAGGAAAAAAACTTCCTGGCCCGTTAAAACCTGCTGGCTGCAGTGATCAATGATCAGATCCTCTCCAAAAATACGTCTAAGCTCATCCTTTTGATCCTTGGTTAAAAAATGTCTGGATAGCCAAAGCATTTTCTTTATTTTTTTATAATCTTCCATCACCAGCTCCATGTCCAAAATAAACCCCTTTCACCTATTAAACGATTTCAAATCATTCTTCAGATGCATTATTATGATCTTCATCGAATTAATACAGGGATTGCTCCAACAACATAACTCCCCTAATCAAAGCACGTCTGTCTTAATTCTAATCAAAACTGTTCAATTATACAAATATAAACACGTGCACTTTTTTGCACCAGATCTCAACATTCCGAAATTTTTTTTATTTGCAGCACCCTATCCATGTCATTCAGAAAAGAAGCAGAAAGCGGCCCGATATTTCAGCCGCTTCCCGTCTACCGTAATGATCACTCTTTTCCTCCCTTCTTTTCAGCATACCGATCCGTTTCTGAGCCTTATTACTGGACCGGCAGTTTAAAAGTCGCCTCATACTTTTCATAACCATTACCATAGACCTCCACCTGAACCATGATTTCACTGCTTGATGTCTGCAAACCATAAGCTTCTTGAGCCCCAACACACTTGGCCCCAACTGGAGTTTCCTGCGGATACACTGTGCTGGCCGGATAAGTTGAAGCCACAATTCCACCGCCGTCGATGACTTTGAAATCACTTGATGAAATATACAGATCCATGATGTCACTTTCCACCCCGATGTTTTCATAGTCATAGGTCAGGATCGCCACCTGGGCTGGATTACTGTCTTCAAACTGATTGCGGTCATCAGTCAAAGCCGCGGCCGTAAAGATCAGCGAAAATTGGCCATCAACTGTCCAGGTTTCCCCCAGTCCATAGACTTTTTCGCTTGCTGCTGCCGTTGGCTGGACTGCCTGATTGGATGTCTGACCTTCAGTCTGAGTGCTGCTGGCTGCTGAATCAGCGCTACCTTGAACCGCTGTATCATCAGGATGGGCAAACATCAAAAGAAAAGCCAGGACGCAAATTACGGTTGCGACAATCCTTCCCGCTAAGAGTATTTTTTTCGACAGCCAGACCAGGGCAATCCCAGCCGGGGGAAAAACAATCATGACCATAGTAATCAGCCAGGATTTCTGATACCACTTTGGCAGCTCATCGCTACCTGTAGCATCATAGACTCCATCGATCAGATAGACATTGCCGAAAGCCCAGGCGATAAAAGCCCAGACATACAGATCCTTATAACTGCCGGCCATTAAGACCCCAACCAGAGCCCCAAATAAATAGAAACCGGCGGACGTCAGCGAACCACCCCGCCCATGACTTTTGCGGGTTGCCAGACCGATAATCCCGCCAACCATCAGGGTAATGGCCACCAAAAGACCTGCCATACCGCTTGATTCCCCGTTTGAAGAGAGGGAATTGGATATACCGGCCGCACAGGACTGAAAGATTACAAATACTGATAATACAATTGAAATAATGCCGATTGATAACTTTGCTGTTTTCATTTTAGTCTCCTTAATTTTTTTCTAAATTAATTTTACTGTATCAAACAGCCAATGCCTTTTCAAAAACTGTACAAATTAACAGCGACCATGTCCCCTTGGCATGAAAAATTCAATCTCACTATCAGCAATTATGCTAGTACATTTTTCAACGTTTCGATCATCCGTTGTCTGAGCGATTCCGGCTTCAGCACAACTGCCATCGGCCCCAGACTTAAGATATTGCGAAACAGTTCCTCTTCATCAAAGGTATAGTAGTCAATCTCCATGATCAGGTTATCCTCCTCCCACCAGGCCATCCGCTCATACTGAGAAAACAGCATCACTGCCCGTTCCACACAGTTGTTTTTATCCCAGATTTTTAATTGAATGGTTTCTTCTGCTCTTCTCTCTTCCAGCATCATTTTAACTGTGGCATAGGGTTTGGGCTCCGGATCTCCTAAAGAAAGGTCAAACAGCTGGCTGAGATTGGCTTTCACTGGTCGTTCCTCTTCCGGTGACCATAAGGAGGCCCGAAAACGGTTTTCGATAATTGAATATTCGATGCCAAAAGCAAAGGCTTTTTTACCCTGGTAAACTTTTCCGTTTCGGAGGCGGTTACTGTAAAACAAGAATCTTTCCTCTTTAATGGCCTTACATACTAGACGGAATTTTTGAATCAGCTCATCATCAATTCTGTCCCCGCCCAAAGATTGCCCTTTACGGATCATCTTTTCATTTAATTCATAGTCATCGACTTCAGCCAGCGCTTTATTAAGTTTTTCAATCGTCTTTGTTTCCAGAAAGAGGGGCATTGCCGCATGGTCAAGGGCTGATTTGAGCCAGATCTTTTCCGGCGCCGACGGCCGGATTTTTATGTCGGCATCAAAACACAGCCTGGTCTGACCGTTTTCATCTTCCTCAAAAATATGATACTCCTTTTGGAGATTTCCTATATACTCCGATCCAACATCCAGATAATCCTGCTGGTTTTCACTGTAAAACATATTATTGAAATCATCCCATTGGATCACTTCACCATTACGGAGCCGGTTGATCAGCTGGATGGTATTTAAAATATAGCGGTTTTTCAGTTCATCAAACAATTCCATAAAGATTTCTCCAATCCTCAAGTTCCGCTGCCATCATTTCCCTAAGGCTATGTTCCGGATTCTCTTCAATAACGATGACACTGGTGTAGCGTCTCAGCCAGGGCTTCAGTTCAACAGGATCATTCACTTCCAGTTCCAGCCGGATCTTTTGCTCGTCCAGTGGCTGCTGATTAATGACCAGGTCACCGATTTCATTACAGACCCGTTTGACCAGGCTCTTATGCAGCTGCAGGCCAACTTTAACCGGCTTCCGGCTAAAACCGTCACAACCACCGGTCAGACTCTGTTTATTCTGCTGACTAACCTGCTCGTCTAAACGCCTTTCGTCCCAACCACTACTTTTTTTCGTGATCTTCACATTTTTAATCTTATCCAGTCTGAACACCTTTGTCTGACTTGTTTGTGGCTCTATTCCCGCGAGCATATACCGCCTGCCGTACATTTCGTCGGCAAAAAAAGCCAATGGCCGCACATTTTTATAGGATCTGTCCTTTTGAGATTCCTGAAATGAAAAGGCAACATCCCGCTTCTGATAGGCGGCTGCTAAAAGATTCCACAAAACCTCATCATCCAGAACATGGGCAAAATGATTGTGTTTAAAATAAAAATATACTTTATCATCATCTCTACCCCAACGCTTCTGCCGATAGCGTTTTAATGTGTCATGGAGAAAACTGCCGCAGACAGACGGATAAAGGTTGTTGCGCAGAAAATCAACGGCCTGTATCAACTGATCAAATTCATCTTCATTCAACTGTCTGAAGATATCCTCTGACAGGGCATATTCATTAACTTTGCGCTTTTGTTTCTTTAAATATCCCGATTTTTCCAGCTCGACCAGGCGGCGATAAACGGTTATCGATTCCGGACTATCATTTTCAAGCGGATTCAGTTTTTCTTCAACTTCATTCTGACTCAGGTATCCCGGATAGCCGGAAAATATCTGCATTAGTTTTAAATAGAGCCGCACCTCAGAATCTGTAAAACTTTTAGCCATATATGTATCAAAAAGCACATTGTAGCTAGCATCAAACATATTGATTCTAAAATAATTTACGTCTTTATTATTTATACGGCGACATTCCAGACAGCCTGAATCGACAATATCCCGGATCTTTCGCAGATCCTGATTGTATTTACTGGTTGAGATATTCAGTCTGCTGCTTAGATCATCAGCATTAAAGCAACCGTATATAAAAATATCCCGAAGCAGACCTCTTATTTTTTCATAGACGCTCACAAAGTCTCTGGATTTATTTTTTTTCGTGCTCATTCTATTTCCCCTGTTTATATCACTTTATTTAAACCAATTTAAACATCTTGGTTTACAAACCTGTCTATCTTGTTTTTAAAAAAGTCCGAAACAGAACGCCTCTGTTTCGGACTTTTTTAATTTCCTAGGTCAACCTATAGCTTATAGCTTTTCATAATAAACACTTATCATCTTCTACAACTACTTTATCTTCACCGGTATCCCCGACACACATAGATGTACTTCGTCAGCCCGAGCCGCTGTCAGCTGGTTCATCCGGCCGGCAATGTCCCGAAAATAGCTGCCCAGCTTATAGGCAGGCACCAGTCCCATGCCCACTTCGTTGGAAACCATTACCAGCGTTTTATCCTGGCAGACCTCCAAAAGGCTTTCAACTTCCTTTTTAATCAAAGCTTCAATCTGGCCCACCATTTCCATGGAACAAGTATCATAATCTACCTGCTGATCCAGCATATTGTTGGTCACCATAACGGTCAGACAGTCAAATAAGATCACCTGGGCTTCTATAAATGCCGGATTGTCCTTTATTTTTTCAAAATCATGATAGGCTTCAATGGTTTGCCATTCCGCTGGCCGCTGTGCCTGATGCTTTTTAATGCGATCTTTCATCCCATCATCAAAAGCGATGGCCGTCGCTATATAAGCCACTTTCTGGTTAAAAGACTTGGCTGTTTCTTCAGCAAATGAGCTTTTACCACTTCTGGCACCACCTGTTACAAATATCAGTTTTCCCATCTTATCCCTTCCACTTCTTCAGAAATTCAATCAACCGTTCATTGGCTTGACTGCTTTTAATAGCGATCCTAAAATAACTCTCATCTAAACCGGAAAAATCTTCGCAGGTACGCAGGCTCATGCCTGCCTGCTCGATATCATTTTTGAGTTTTAAGCTTGAAGCCCCGTTTCTAATCCGACAAAGATGAAAATCAGTCGCACTTTTAAAAACTTCGATTGAAGAAATTTTCTGCAATTCGTTAAAAACAATCTCCCGCTGAGAATTGATATGCTCAATTGTCTGATTGGCAAAACCCTTTTCCTGATAAACATCTTCTAAAGCCAGCAGTCCCAAACTGTTGATGGTCCAGGGTTCCTTATAGCGCATCATCCCTTCTATGATTTTAGGATTGCCAGCGCCATAACCAATGCGCAAACCTGGCAGGGCGTAAAATTTAGTCAATGATTTAAGGACGAAAAAATTTCCCTGGTCCAGGTCTTCTGAAAGCATTCCCGGCTGACCGGTAAAATCCATAAATGATTCATCGAAAAACCAGATCATGTCCCAATCAGATATGGCCATCCATTCCTTAATCTCATCATTTGCATAAATGACGCCAGTGGGATTATTGGGATTACATAAAAAAAGCAGGTCCGGTTTTTCTGCCAGGAGCGCCTCCTTAAGTTTCTCTGTCGTCAGCCTGAAGCCTTCTTCTTTAGTCAATACCAGGTCAACAGTCCTGCAGCCATAGAGCTTTAGGGCCCGACTGTATTCATTAAAGGTCGGCTGAATAATCAGCGCCTTTTTGTCGCTCAGACTTCGGGCCAGCAGATAGATCAGTTCAATTGCGCCATTGCCTAAAATCAGCTGATCCGGCCGTTTTGATATCCCCGCTGCTAATTTTCCCATTGCCGTCTCACCGGTAATTTCCGGATAATCCACTAAGCTTTCAATTCCCTGTATCAGTTTTTCCTTTATACCTTGAGGAATCCCCAGGGGATTGATATTTACGCTAAAATCAATGATATCTGTTTTATCACCATAATAACCACCGTGTTTGTTCATATCTTTCTCCTATGTCAGAATCAGAATGACAACGCCAACTGCTATTCCCAGCACCATCGTAACGATCTCACTGGCATACATGATGCCGACGGTTTCTCTGATGTCTAAAAGATTTAGCGGACTTTTGGCCACGCCAATCGTTGGTTTTTCCAGCACTTGACCAAAATAATGATTGGTTCCGCCAAGCTCTATGCCCAGAAGTCCAGCGACTACTGATTCTGGATGAGCCGAATTGGGACTCTTATGATTGAGCCGGTCCCGCAAGAATACGGCCAATCCCTCTTTCATGGAATAGCCGAGGAAAAAGCCTGCCAGCAGCATCAGAAGACTTCCCAGCCGAGCTGGCACAAAGTTGATGACATCATCAAACTTTGCCGAGGCAAAGCCAAACTCGCGATAGGGCTCCTGAATATAACCCACCATGGAATCCAGGGTATTAACCGCTTTATAGACCATTACCAAAACCACCGGATTAAGCCATGGAACTGGCAAAAGGGCTCCAATAAACAAGTAGAAAATCGGTGCCAGTACCCCATCAATGGTGTTCTCGGCGGTGGTTTCAATGGTTGCCCGGATAATTTCAGTCTCGGTCAGTTGCTGGGTATCCCGGCCGACCAGGTAGCCCACCTGAATACGAGATTGTTCCAGGTCCCCTTTCTTTAAGACTTTCAGTACCTTCATAACTTCCTGAGCCAGGGTTTTAGAGGCCAGAGCCATGGTAATCAGGTAGAGATTTAGCAGGCTGTATAAAAAGAAGTTAATCTTAAAAGTCAGGTATTGCAGACCTAAAACTACAAGTGCGGTCATCAAGACAACAATGATTAAGAGGGCAAACCCCTTGCTTCGGCGATGTGATCCTTTATTCATGACTTTATTCAAAAAGCCAATGGCTTTACCAATTAAAATGATCGGATGGAATAGAAATGCCGGGTCGCCGATCAACCAGTCGAGGATCACACCCAGGGTGATTAAAAGCAGCCAGTAACCGCCGCCCAAGCCAAAGGGTACGCCCTGTAAGAAATTCAGACTCACTGGCCTATCGCTCCGATAATTTCCATGATTTTGTCCATATCCATGTTTTCTTCCACGGTTTTTGCCAAGCTGTCATACTGTTCTTCTTTAAAAGCTTTAAAATCAAAGGCTCCGGCCGAATCATCCAGATTCTTTTTAGCTTTTAAAGTGGCTATTATTTTTTCCCTGAAATCGTCATTATCAAAAATCCCGTGCAGGTAGGTTCCCATAACGCTTCCATCAGCAGCCACTACCCCGTCAATGGTGCCATCTGCCAATGTCGCAAAAGCTTTCTCGCCGTCTAGAGCCTGGCTTTCACCCATATGAATTTCATAGCCTTCAACTTCCATGCCAGTCAGATCCATACCCATAAAATTGGCAGTGATTTTTCCTTCCGTTCTTACGGTACGTTTTTCCTGACCAATAGTGGTGACAATATTTAAGAGACCTAAGCCTTCAATGGAACCCAGACTTGATTCTACCCCGTGGGGATCTTTAATTTCTTTTCCTAAAAGCTGATAACCACCACAAATACCAACAACCGGTACACCAGAATCATGGATTCTTTTTATTTCATCACCCATCTTGCTCATCATGATGTGATTGGTATCATCCATGGTGTTTTTACTGCCCGGCACAACGATCAAATCAGGATTTGCCAGCTGCAGTTCGCGCTGATTTCGGTAGTATTCCACCCGGACATCAGGATGCATATCAAAGGCTGTACAGTCGGTAAAATTGGATAAGTGGGGCAGATAAACGACACCAATGGTGATGTCTCCTTCATTCTGACGATCAAATCGTTCGGTCACCGAATCTTCGTCATCGATCACAAAACGCTTATAGGGAATAACACCCAGACAGGGAACATTGACTTTGGCCTCGATCATTTCAATACCAGGCTTCAAAAGCTCCACATCCCCACGGAATTTATTGATGATAAAGCCTTTAATCCGGGCTCGTTCTTCGGGTTCCAGCAGTTCAATGGTGCCGTAAATTGAGGCAAAAACACCGCCTTTGTCGATATCGCCGATTAAAATAACCGGCGCATCAACCAACTCGGCCAATCCCATATTGACAATATCGTTATCCCGCAAATTAATTTCGGCCGGACTGCCGGCACCTTCAATGGCAATGACCTGATGTTCTGAAGCCAGTTTATTATAGGCTTTCATAACCGTATCCACCAACTGTGGTTTATGGGCATGATAATCAACCGCGTCCATATTGAATTCGGCCTTGCCCATCAGGATAACCTGACAACCCACATCGGAGTTGGGTTTTAACAGGACAGGGTTCATTTCCACTTCCGGTTCAATGCGTGCACATTCGGCCTGGACCACCTGAGCCCGGCCCATTTCTTTGCCATCTCTGGTGATAAAGGAATTCAGTGCCATATTTTGAGACTTATAAGGCGCTACCGAAAGTCCCTTATTATTTAAGATCCGGCACATGGCTGCGGTCAGAAGACTTTTCCCCACTGACGAACCGGTCCCCATAAACATGATATTTTTAGCCATAGCTTTTCCTCTTTTCTTGATTGATGTCGGCCTAAGTTATTTAGTGTGAAAACCAACCCGTTCCGACCAATGAACAAAATATCTGATCCTTTAATTTCTAGTCTGATCGCAACTCTGTATCATCCATATTATTGTAAATTTCCAGCCCACATAAGCGCTTCTTCAAGACTGTTAACGCAATTGGGATATACCACTTCAGGACGTTTGATGAAGAGAATTTTAACGTCTTCCTCATGGGCCGCCTCAATCTTTTCAGTTATACCGCCAACGTCCCCACTGTCTTTTGTGACCATAAAACCAATCTGATATTCTTTAATCATAGCTTGATTCATTAAAATTGAAAAAGGTCCCTGGACTGCCAAAATCTGTCTGGGTTTATAACCCAGGTTTTCACATTTTTTCAAAACTCCCGATGTCGGCAAAACCCGTGCAAAAATCCGGTTTTTGGGAAGCCCCTCAAAACATTCCAACTGGCGACTGCCGGTCGTCAGCAGAATATTTTTATCAGTTCCTTCAATCAGTTTAACCAGTAAATCTTTAGCCTCCTGATAAGAATCACAAACGTAAGACTTATCATCAATTAAAGACGGGCGTTCCATCCGCAGATATGGGATGCCGGCGGCATCACAGGCCCAGATCGCATTCTCGGAAATTTCCTTTGCATAGGGATGAGTCGCGTCAATAATCGCTGTAATCCCATACATAACCATGGTTTCCCGCAGCGACTCGGTATCCAGCTGCCCATAAATTTTTGTTAAAGCCGGATCATCTTTTACCTGATCTGACTGAATACTGGTCAAGGTCGAATAACAGACCTCTATCCCCTTTTCTAAAAGCGACGCCGTTAGCTCTCGACTATCAAGGGTTCCGCCCAGTACCAGAATCACAGCTGATAACCTCTCGGAGTAATCATTTTCTTAAAGTCTTCTGTCACATAGGTTTTTGAATTTCCAATGATTACCATGGAAAACATGTCGATATCGGCTTCATGTAGGTTGCCTAAAGTTGTAATGACATAAGATTCATCCTGGCGTTTAGCGTTACGGACAATCCCTACTGGTGTTTTGGCATCCTTATATTTTAACAGAATTTCCTGTGTTTTTTCGATATTATGCGGACGACCCTTGCTTTTAGGATTATACAAGGTCACGACAAAATCGCCATCGCCGGCACAGTGAAGACGTTTTTCAATGACCGCCCAGTCGGTTAAAAGATCTGACAGGCTAATAACCACATAATCATGCATCAGGGGTGCACCAAGCGTTGCCGCCGCCGCATTGGCAGCCGAGATCCCAGGAATGATTTCCACCTGTACATCACTTTTTTGATGCTCAACAATTTCCAGCATAATGCCTGCCATACCAAAAACCCCAGCATCGCCAGAGCTGACCAGACAAACGGTCTTTCCTTCTTCCGCCAGTTCCAGGGCTTTCTCACAACGGTCAATTTCCCGACGCATTCCTGACGACAGCACTTCCTTGTCGCCAATCAGATCAGCAATAATATCAATGTAGGTTTTATAGCCAACGATGATATCTGCAGTGGCGATACTATTTTTGGCCGCCTCGGTCATATGTTCATAAAGTCCCGGACCAATGCCGGTTACATAAATCTTCTTCATTCTTTTCTTCGTCCTTTACTCATTATTTTCCCGCCAGACAGAAAGGGTGATCCCGTCCAGTTTCTTCTTTTCAATCAGACACTCGCCAAATCCTGACGCCACATAGCCACAGGGTTCAGAAACGGCATACATTCCAGTGGTCTGGAAAACAAAGTCTGAGCCCTCAAAACGGTTTTGTACCATTTTAACCATTTCATCGGGGATAATCACTTTCCTGGCGCCCAGGATCTGACAGACTTCGGTAATGCCTGCTTCGTCAGCCTTTAAAGATACGGTTGCCATCAGCTTAATGCTTCTGATGTCCAGACCGACTGATAAAAAGGTCTCTTCAATTTTAGCTAAAATCTTTGACCCCGGCACATTTCGCCGGCAGCCGATTCCAATAATAATATTCTTTGGCACCAACCGCACCTGGGGCAGCCCATAATCGCAATCTTCAAGCTTGGAACTGATGTGAATCAGCCCGGAGAGATCTGACAAACTTTTCGTATCGCGGCAGACGACCAGGTTATAGGGCAGTTCAATGCCTTTTAAATCTAGCTTTTCCTCGCTGAAAATCCCGATTCTTTCGCCATTAAGGACCTGGGCGGTTATATCTTTGGCGGCAGTAAAATCCGCTATTTCACAATTTATTTTTTGAGCCAGTATATCCACTGCCATGCTTCCTTTCACATCTGTTCCGGTGGTGATCACGGCTCTTGATCCAAACCGTTTCTCGATCAGCCGGGCGCAGTCATTAGCGCCACCCAGATGCCCCGATAAAAGGCTGATGACAAACTCACCTTTGGTATCCATGACCAGAATCCCCGGATCTTTTGCCTTATGCACAAGATAAGGCGCTACCGCCCGCACCACAATGCCGGTAGCCATTATTGCAATAATCACCGGAAATTCTTTCATGATTTCCCCAAAGAAAGTACTGATATCCGATTCAATCAGTTTTTCATGCTGACCAGCATATTTTTCTTTGGTATAAATACTGACTTCCCGGTCATCCAACCGTTTTGCAAGCCTGCGGGCGGTTGTCACACCATCTTTAGAAAGAGTGATAATTGCCCATTTTTCCAAGTCTATTCAACCCCTTGACGGTATTCGTGAGTAAATTTAGGATCATAGAGTTTTGACAGACTGTATTCATCACCCAGGAAATCACCGACTAGAATCTGTGCTGTTTTGGTAATATTGGCTTCCTTGACTTTTTGGGCGATCGTTTCCAGTGTTCCCAAAACAATCTTCTGATCTTCCCAGGTCGCCCGCTGAATAACTGCCACTGGTGTGGTTGGTGCATAATGGGTCGTTAATCGGCTGACCACATCTTCAATCATCTGGACTGATAAGAAAATAGCCATGGAAGCCCGATGAGAAGCCAGGTCTTCCAGTTTTTCTTTTTCCGGAACGGGTGTTCGGCCTTCCAGACGGGTACAGATAACGGTTTGTGACACATCTGGCAGGGTGAATTCTTTTTTAAGGGCTGCTGCTGAGGCTACAAATGAACTAACCCCTGGAACCACTTCATAGGGAATCCCCAATTGGTCCAGACGATCCATCTGTTCGCGAATGGCACCATAAATGGAAGGATCTCCTGTGTGAACGCGGGCAATTTTTTTGCCTTCATCAGTCCCTCTTTTGATCACGGCAATAACGTCATCCAAAGTCATTGATGCTGAATTGAAAATTTCAGCATTGGCTTTATGGCCGCCGATAATGGCTTTATTAACCAGTGATCCGGCATAGATAATAATATCTGCCTCATTAACAATCCGCTGTCCCTTTACGGTAATCAGTTCCGGATCTCCAGGACCCGCTCCTACTAAATATACTGTATTCATTCTTTTCTCCTCTAATTACTACATTTCTTTGACAGATTTTGCTTCATTTAAATGTTCTAAAAATAATTGCTGAATGCCCGGATACTGACCCAGACCTTCTAATATCGGCTCTGTTTCATAAGCTTGAGCCTTTAAAAGGGTATTCCATGAATCCTCTTCATCCCCAGCCAGGTCATTCTGGGCATGATCGCCAGCGACCAGCATAAAGGGTGCCAGGTAGATTTTTTTGTATCCTTTTTCCTCTAACTGAGGGAGGATGTCATCTAACTCGGGAAAGCCTTCAACGGTTCCCATATAAACATCCTTATAGCCTTCATTTTTAAACATATAGTCAAGGCAGGGATAAACAGAATTGGCATGATGCTCACTGCCGTGACCCATATATAAAAGGGCTTCACCTTCTTTTAGCTGAGGCATGGCTTCCATTACCACCGCAATGGTTTTTTTATAATCATCCACTGATGTTAACAGGGGTTTGCCTAAAGTCAGGACTTCAAAATCATTCTCAAAGGCTTTGAGTTCTTTTAAAGTGATATCGTACTCGTGTCCATTAATAATGTGGGTGGTCTGACAAATAACTTCGGTATAGCCTGCTGCTTTTAATTTCTGCAGGGCCTCAGTCGGCAAATCAACGGTTTCATTATCTCTTTTCTTCAGCTTGTTAACAATCATTCGGGAAGTAAAGGCCC
>JASGLP010000048.1 GCA_030156895.1 Eubacteriaceae bacterium
TCTCACCCGAAGGCTTAATCATAATCTTCTCGTTCGACTTGCATGTGTTAAGCATACCGCCAGCGTTCGTCCTGAGCCAGGATCAAACTCTCTATAAAAGTTATCCAAGCCTTTCGGCTTAAGCTCATTGTTAACGTGATTTCACGTGTTGACATTTTTTAAAGAGTGCCGCTCTTATTATGTTGACATTTGTCAACTGATTTACAGGTTTTATGGTACTATTCTCTTTTCTATGACCCTCGCGAAGGATTGAGCCGTGCAAAAATGTGCAATTCTGACCAGATGAAAGTTCTTTCTTTCAGACGGTTGGAATTGGACATTTTTATAGGGCGTAGCCCGCGGCGTAGGTTTTATGTAATAAAACCGGAGCGCGCTCGGCGATCCCAAGCTTGTCCTTTGCTTAGCTTCCGCAATCGAAAGCTTTACTATTATATCGTCTTTATTCTTTACTGTCAAGCACTTTTTGAAATTTCTTTTTCAAGAACTTCTTCAGCCGTGCTGCTGTCTCACGAGACAACTTCATTAGTATACCTGCTTCCGCCTGGACTGTCAAGCCTTTTTTAAATATTTTTGTTATTTATTGAACTAAGAGTACTTTTCTCGATTGTTGACTTAACATTGTAAATTCTTATTCGCACCATCGTTTATCTAAAAGTAATCCTCTCAGCCACTGATAATCCGGTAGTATATCGCAATCACTGTTTTACTATTTAAACAGTTACTAACTTTGTTGCTAAAACAAAATCAAACAAATGCCTCTTTTGAATATTCAACAGAGGCATTCACTAACCCTAATCAAAGAACATTGCACCACTGCTCGTACCATCCGTTAGAAATACGATCTGTAGCATCGATCCATCCTGATTGACCCAAGCTCGGATATATGAGACCTTATTATCGTCGAAAGCAATCTCTGTCGCGCTGGTTTCAGTGCCCTCACACCCTAGCATGTTGACAACTTCATCATAAGTTAAACCATCGCCAATACTATCAGCCTGCTCCTGCGTCACTTTTTCTGTCGTCATAAAGGCAATATCTTCACGGTCAGGATAAAACAACGTTTTACTGTATGCAAGGCCGTTCTCATCATACACTACATCAACGCCAAATCCTGAATCCTGATTGACATAGCCATAACAGCCTTCCATTTGTTCGCTTTCAGTTGGTGTAACGCCAAGTTCCGTATCAACCTGGTCCTTAGTTTGATTTAGTTGAACCTTGTCATAAAATTCATAGACAAGCTCTTTTGAACCGCTAGTCTGATCGGTTGTACCACTAGAGTTTCCACTGCTGCAACCAGTTACTAGAACGGATAGCACTATACTAATAACCGTTATTAACAATATTTTTTTCCTTCCCATCGCGTTTCTCCTTGCAAAATAGTTGTATTATTTCGTACATTATACTATGTTATTTTACTTGTTTTCAATTCATATTTTTCCTATTTTAACTTTTTTGCACCATTTTTTAAAACTATCGTAGTAACTTCTATCGTTCAAATAAAATTAACATATTGTAAAGTAAGTATTACTAATTGATTAATTTTATACGCTTAATATTTATAATTAAATTGACATCTATACATTTTGCATAATATAATACATAACATATCATAACGTATTGAATCATTTTGAATCGTATTGATATAATTAATTGTATATTGTTATTCAATATAAATTTTTAGTAAATTGAGGTGTAAAATAATGAAACGCGTTAAAATGTATCTAACCCTATTGTTTGTATCCACGATATTGTGCAGTTTTTTTTCCGGCTGTTCAAATTTATCAAAAGATGCGACTCAAAGTACCAACAATGAATTGGAAGATCAGAGTTTATTTATTTATTGTGGTGCTGGCATGACCAAACCTTTTACAGATATTACCGCTGCTTTTAAAGCTGAAACCGGATGTGAAGTTGAAGTCGTCTATGCCAATGCCGCACAAATTCAAAATCAGATCAACACAACCGGTGAAGGCGATTTATTTATTGCTGGTTCATCTGATGAATTAAAACCGGTTCAAGATTCCATTGCAGAAAGCATTGATTTAGTCAAACATATTCCAGTACTAGCTGTACAAAGTGGTAATCCTCTGAGCATTAATAGTCTCAACGATCTTACTAATGATGATGTCGAAGTCGTGCTTGGCGATGGCGAAGCAACGCCCATTGGCAAGATTGCCAACAAAGCTTTAAGCGATCTTGGAATCCTTGATCAAATCAATGTCGTAGCCAGAGCAGCAACTGCACCTGAAATCTTTAATGCTTTATCTGTCGGCGAGTGTGATGCAATTATCGTCTGGAAAGAAAATGTTACCAGCTCCTCCGGTGAAATTGTTGAAACAAATGATCTGGATGCATATGTCAAGACTGTACCGGCAGCAACCTTAACAAGTGCTCAAAACAAGGAAGCACTAACTGAATTCTTGACATACCTAAATAGCGATCAAGCTAAGCAGATCTGGCAAAACTACGGATATGAAGTTCTTAACTAAGTCATGAAAAAATTTTTTTCGACATTTTCTCTGTTTGAATTTTTGTCGATGGTAATCACAATGATCGTCATTATTTTTACATCACTAATTATACTGACCATTGTTGTTAAAGGAATTCCCAACCTATCAAAGGCTTTATTTTCTGAAGAAGTGCAATTTGCAATGCGTTTGAGTCTTTTTACAACAAGCATTTCAACAATCATATGTATGTGCTTAGCGATTCCAAGCGCTTATACCCTATCACGAACAGCCTTCCCATTTAAAAAACTATTCCAGATGCTGATTGAACTTCCATTGTCATTGCCTTATCTGGTCTTAGGTCTGGGGCTTCTGATTCTTTTTTCTTCGGATTGGGGAAAATTTTTAAAAGATCTGGGCTTTAAAGTCGTCTTTGACAAGAAAGGGATCATTATCGCTCAGACCGTCATCAACCTGCCATATGTCGTCCGTTTAATTCGTGTCGCCTTTTGCGAAGTTGATGAACGTCTTGAATTTATCGCCGGTAGTCTTGGGGCGTCTAAGTGGCAGCGCTTTACAACGATAACCCTACCCACGTCCAAAAGTGCTATTATCAGTACAACCATTCTAACCTGGTCAAGGGGTTTAGGCGAGTTTGGAGCGACTTTAATGCTGGTAGGGGCAACACGGATGAAAACGGAAACCCTAACAACTTCAGTCTACCTTAATCTAGCCACTGGTGATACCGGCGCATCAATGGCTTCAGCAACAATTATCCTAATTATATCTCTAGCCTCTCTATTTTTTGCTAATTGGATTGGTCGACAAAACACCGAAATGAGTCGAATGAAGGATGTGAATTTTTGAAAGAAACAATACTAAAAATTAACGACTATTCAATTAAGTTGGGTAACTTCAGTCTTAAACGTATCAATTTGCAGGTTATTGAAGGTGAAATTTTTGCATTACTCGGGAAAACCGGTTCGGGCAAAACGATTTTATTGGAATCCATTGCCGGTTTTTACCATCGGTTTTCCGGAGATATTTATCTTAAAGATCAATCCATCATCTCCATTCCTCTGGAAAAACGGCAAATCGGTTACGTCTATCAGGACTTTGGATTATTCAATCATATGACAGTCTACGAAAATATTATTTATGGTTTGAAAATAAATGGTAAATCTCGCGATGAACAGCAGCTTAAAGGGCATGAAATGGCCCAAATGCTTTCTATCGAACACCGCTTAAATCAGTATCCGCTGACGCTAAGCGGTGGTGAAAGACAACGTACCGCTTTAGCCCGTGCTCTAATTATGAAGCCTCGCTTACTTCTAATGGATGAACCCTTTTCCTCGCTTGATCCTGCGACAAAAGAGATTATGTATCAGCAAATTGAGAAAATTCATACCCTTTTCAATTGTACGATCATTTTTGTAACGCATGATTTTAATGAAGCCAAGCGCATGGCTGACAGAATTGGCATAATGATGGATGGTGAATTACGAGGGATCAGAAACAGTGAAAACCTGTTTGTCCCTAATGGCGATCAAAAAATTGATCGGTTTCTATTTGGAGAAAGGAATACCAATGAAAGAATCAACATTACAAGTTGAAGGAATTATGTGTCCTAATTGCGTCAAAAAAATAAAGACTGTTTTACTTGCCCGAGATGAAATCAGTAATGTCGAAATCTCTGAAGACTATCAAACTGTACGCGTTTTTTACGATGAAAAGGCACTTGACCCTTTGCGAGTCGGAATGATGATCGAACAGATTGAAGATAAATCATTTAAACATCTTAATTAGAGGAGCGGATTCAATTCGATAAGCTTAATATAAAAACTTTTAACGAGACTGTCGCTAGCTTACACAATGAATTTCCCTCCGTTTTACGCTAGCTGCAGGCGGTATAACTGAAGCAAATATTTCGCTAAAATCAATCTAAACGGAATCATTACCAGCAGTCTATACGATGCTGACCCAATTGATGTTGGTGCTAAAATCAAACGCATTTGATATTTTTCAGATCAGTATTAATCACAATAAAAAAGCCGCTTGAGATTTCACTGAAAATCTCCAAACGGCTTTTAGTTTTTTCTACTTTACTTTGCCACATTCACTTCATTAATTTCCAGGCCCAGTACCTTGCTGACCGATTTATAGATCACAAAAGTAACGGCACCATTAATACCCGCTTTTAAAAGATTAAAAGGAACAATAATCGGCAGAATCATAGGAATCACCGCTTCTCTGGGCATACCCAGGAAAATCGGGGTGAAGACCAGATTCCAAATCACCATCATCACCGTCATTGTAATCACACCGGCGATCAAACCAATAACTGCACCTTTTCGAGAACGATTTTTTTGATAAATCAGACCAGCCACCAATACAAAGCTTCCAGTTGCAAAGAAATGCATAATAATGCCAATCACACCGCTGGCAGAACTGACTGTCAGTCCCTGAATAATTGCTGCCACTGCAGCCAGGATCAATCCGCCGACGGGCCCAAACATAAATGCTCCAATAAAAATAGGAATATCCGCCGGATCATACTCAAGATAGGGAGCTGCCGGAAAAATCGGGAAATGAATCAAATAGACCAAAAGAATGGACATGGCCGCCAGAACCGCCATTTGTGTTAACTGCTTTGTTTTGATTTTCATCAAAAACCTCCTTGTTGTCTGTTTCGAAAATAAAAAACTCCTGAATAATATTCAGGAGCTTGTACGCTAATCTAACGTCATTTCTTCCATCCGGACTATACCGTCGGTTCTGGATTCTAACCAGATCGGCCTTTCGGCTCGTGGACTTATTGCAATTGCATATCACCACCGGTGAGGACTCACACCTCCCCTGAAACAGACTAATATTTTTTATTTATTATACACCTTTTATTGTAAAACTGTCAAGTAACTAAAACATTTTCTTTTTATACAAAAGCACACCAGAAGCCACCGTGATCACCATCATGACAATCACAACCGAAAAGAAATTAGGTATCGGCAGGCCTTCTACATTCATCCCGTAAATACTGGCAATCAGCGTCGGCACCGACAAAAGAATAGTTAGCGATGTTAAGATTTTCATGACAATATTCAAGTTATTGGAGATGATCGAACCATATGCTTCCATGGTTCCGCCTAAGATACTGGCATAAATATTTGACATTTCCAGAGCCTGCTGGACTTCGATCAGGACATCTTCCAAAAGTTCCACATCATCTTCATATAATTTAATGATTCGGCCACGTTGCAGCTTTTCCAGAACCGATTGATTTGCTTTAAGGGAGGTGGAGAAAAAGACAAGACTCTTTTCCAGATCCAGGAGTTGAAACAGTTCTTCATTTCGCATGGATATATGGAGCTCTCGCTCCATATCCGTGCTCATCCGATTGATATGGCGCAGGTAAACCAGAAAGCGACTGGCTACCCGATAAAGTATTTGAAAGACAAAGCGGGTTTTCAGGTTAGTAAAAACATTTTTAACCCGACCTTTAGCAAAATCATCAAGAACTGTGTCAGCTTGCAAACAAACCGTAATAATATTATCTTCGGTCTGAATAATCCCCACCGGGATCGTAGAATAAAGCACTTTTTGAGTGTCTCTCTGCACCACGGGAACGTCAATCGTAATGAGTGCATGGTTATCCTCATCCACTTCGACTCGCGAAATTTCCTCTTCATCCAGCGCGGCTCGCAGGAAATCCGGATCGATATTTAATTCATGGATAATGTATTGTAATTCTTCATTTGTTGGATTAACCATATTAATCCAGCTGTTTTTTTCAAGTGTATCGATTTCCGAAATTTTTCCATCGATAGTTTTATAAAATTTGATCATTGCTTACCTCCTTTTTTTAGGAGCAGCCAATAATCGTTAAGATAATCTGGCCGCTCTTGATCGTATTTAATTGACTGCGCTTCTCTCCAGGGTCTGCGTCCATTTTATCTCACTCCTTTTTAAACTTTATATGCTTTTAAATGCTTTCATATTGCAGTTTCCACTACAAAAAAACAAACCTCCACTAAAAAAACGGAGGTTTTTACACATCAAAAAGACGATTCCTCCATTCGTTGAGTTTTGGCACTATACAGTATAGGGTACATTGTCCCAGCTACATTAAGTAAAACCTTACTTCGATAATACCTGTTGACCCATTGGCATCTTTCGATGTTTCCGGGCAGCAGCCATCTCTGTATAGGAGCCTCACCTAACAAAAGAAACGATTTTTCTTCTATTATTCTGTTCATACTATATCTTTAAAACAAATAAAAGTCAATGGCTTTACAACTTTTTTACATCCCTTTAGTCGAAGTTGCTGACGCGACTGCGGATGAAAAAAATACCGGCGACTATAACTATCAGTAAAATAAGAACGCCACCAAAAGCTTCGGTTGGCGAAATTTCTTCCGTCCAACTACCTATTCCGCCACCACCGCTAGAGCTATAGTCGTTGCCGCTAATCGTTTCGACAATATCTTCCCGATCTCGAATTTGAAACTTGTCCTCGCCATTCTGAAAACTGATGCTATAATTTCCATTGTTCAAATCACCTTGATAGATATCATATTTGCCAGGTATTTCACCTTGTTCCCGGGTTAATGAGCCATAAAGCACATCATCACCAAAGAGACCGTCAAGCAACCGGTCTTCTGTTGTTACCCGCCAAATACTATAGGTTAGCGGTGGATCATCATCGCCCTCATACTTATAACGGAAAGTTGGCTCAACAACTATTTCCGCAGGTTGAATTTCATAGCAGAGTCGCGAATAGATCACTGGTCGCTCCGAACAATAGTTGGAGCCCAGGGTTTGGCCTAGACCAACGATTGAAAAGCCTCCCTGAGCAAAGACACGATATTCTCCGACATCCTTTATCGGGTTAGCTTCATCTCCATACCAGGGTGCAAAAGCTGAGTTTGTTTCGATGTTAATCGACTCACCTGAAACCAGATCTTCCTCATCAATGGCAAAACCATAGGATAATAGATTGGGCGTGCCATCATAAGATTTATTCGCACCGGTTAAAAATATTCCCACTGGTCTCTCGGTAATTTGACCGTCCGTAAAGCAATCGTTAGACTTAATCTGATCATCTTCAGAAAGTTCCTGATTCAGAATTTGCAGCGTTTCTTCCGGAATTTGCGAAATAGCATAATTGCTGGCCCGATCCCCAGAAATAGACATAGCAGAAAGAATTAAAAAATTATCCACTTGAACATTTTTGTTATAAAAACGCGCACTGTTAAAATCGAAATTAACCGCATCTTTGTCCTGAGGCAGCACCATCACATGACTTAGATTTGAGACGGCCTCCTTTTCCAGTTCCACATTACCATCATATACTTTTGCGGTTGCCTCTTCTGTCTGGAAACCATCATAAGAAAGAACCATCTGATTAAGTGTCACCCGATTACTGACGCTGGTACTCTGATAGTTTTCGTCGCCTGAATAGCTTACTGTTACCGTATAAAACCCTGCATCAACAGGTGCTGTTTCTGTTTTTGCGTAATTGTCGCCATTAAATAATCTGCCGCGATAAGAAATCGAAATTTTTGAAGCCTGTAAATCGGGACCGCCGGGTACTCCCGTTATCGTCGCCAGAGCCTGTGCTTGGCCATTATAATAGACATCTGTATTAAATGTAACAATTGCTTCAAATTGTCCCGATGACTCTTCACCATACACACCTGGAAAAAATGCAAACATTACAAATAAGCTTATTAAAATAATTGCTGCAATTCTCTTTAAACCCTTTATCATAAACTCCCTCAATCATCATATGCTAAACACAAGAAACATTAATGATCCTGTGCTGTGTTTACGCTTCTAAAAATCATTATAATCATAATTGTGGCCAAGAACAACTAAGCTGATGTAAAGTTCGTTTAAGTTTCGTTTTATCGCTACTTTGTTTACAAATTTGATACGTTGATAATATAAGCTTACAAAAAAGCCTGAACCAATCATCTTAGTTCAGGCTTCAGTATGTAGGCAAACGCCGCACCGACCAATTGAATTTCGTCCTATCCAAGGGGGCAACTAAAAAGCCAATTGTCGGTGTTCAGGTGTTAAATGATACTATCTCATCACTTTGTTGCTACATCATTTTGCGGTTTTTTCAATAGTCCCAACATCATCATCGTAGCAGCAGAACCAGCAAGCAATGCCACAATATACCAAAGTGGATTACCCACTACGGGGAAAACAAAGATTCCGCCATGGGGTGCCATCAGAGTACAGCCAAAGAACATTGACAAGCCACCAGCCAAGGCTGAACCAACAATACAGGACGGAATCACTCTGAGCGGATCTTCTGAGGCAAAAGGAATGGCGCCTTCAGTGATAAAGGAAAGACCCATAATATAATTGGCAAGACCCGCTTCCCGTTCTTTTTTGGTGAAACGATTTTTAAAGAACGTTGTCGCCAGGGCAATCCCCAGCGGCGGCACCATCCCGCCTACCATCACTGCTGCCATAATATCATACTGACCGGAAGCTAAAGAAGCTGTTCCGAAAACATAAGCCGCCTTATTTACCGGACCACCCATATCAACTGCCATCATGCCACCTAAAACCAGACCCAAAACGACTTTGCTGGAAGCGCCCATACTATTTAACATATCGGTCATCCAGGTATTAATTGCCGCTACCGGCGGGTTGATAACAAAAACAATCACTACACCAATTAAGAGAATCCCAAAAAAGGGATAGAGTAAGATCGGTTTGATCCCTTCCAGACTTGCCGGTAATTTGGCAAATACCTTCTTGAGACCAAGAACCAGATAACCCGCTGCAAATCCGGCGAGCAAAGCCCCTAAGAAACCAGAACCACCGGAATTTGCCAGCATGCCACCGACAAAACCAACAGCCAAAGCCGGGCGATCACCAATACTCATGGCAATATAACCCGCCAACACCGGCATCATGAAACCAAAGGCCGTACCGCCAACCGTCATTAAGAAAGCCGCTAAGGGAGTGTTACTGCCAAAGTTTGCCGGATCAATGGTATAATCATCGAAAAGAAAGGCCAGCGCAATTAGAATCCCGCCACCAATCACAAAGGGCAGCATATGAGAAACCCCATTCATCAGATCTTTGTAAATTTTGCGACCGATGCTTTCCTTTTCCTGGGTAGCATTTTCAAACTGCTGGGCTTCTCCCTGATAGACGGGCACCTTTTGACTCAGAGCCAGCTCCAATAATTCCTTGGGTTTATGAATCCCATCCGCCACCTTGCGAATAATTACCGGTTTACCGTTAAAGCGATTAAGTTCAACATTTTTATCAGCCGTGACAATAATGCAATCCGCGTTTTTGATATCCTCAGCAGTCAGCTGATTTTTAATACCGCCGGAACCATCCGTTTCCACCTTAATTGAAATGCCCATTTCTTTGGCAGTATTTTCCAGGCTTTCCGCCGCCATATAAGTATGTGCAATCCCTGTAGGGCATGCGGTTACGGCCAGGATCTGATAGCCTTTTCCAGTTTCTTTTTGAGCTTCATCCGCAAATTTTTCATGCTCTTTTTTATCGATCAGCGTCAAAAATTCCTTTTCGTCTGTTGCCTCGATCAGTTTCTGCCTGAAATCAGGATCCATTAAAATAGTCGAAAGACGACTTAAAACCTCCAGATGTAAATTATCGGCCGCTTCCGGAGCCGCAATCATAAATAGCAGATAAACAGCTTCATTATCCAGAGCTTCAAAATCAGTCCCCTCTTTAACTACCATGGCCGCCAGACCCGGTTCATTTACTGCGACTGTCTTGCCATGAGGAATGGCGATACCTTCACCGATGCCGGTCGTCCCTTCTTCTTCTCTCTTTAAAACCGCTGCCTGAAAAAGTTTTTCATCATTGAGTGCCCCAGTCTTTCCCATCAGTCCAACCATTTTTTCAATGATTTCTTTTTTTGAACCCGCCTGCCCTTTTAAATCGATCCCTTCCACTTTTAATAAATCTGTGATTTTCATATCTTCCTCCTGATCACTTCATTGATTCAAGCAAATTTTTTACTTCCTTTTGCGTTGCCAGCATTTTTGAAAAAGCTGAAGCCGACCCTGTGGCAATTCCCATTTTGAGCGCCTCCTGATAGTCATTGTTTTTCTCATAGCCGGCAATAAAACCGGCGACCATGGAATCTCCAGCACCCACTGAATTAATCAACCGGCCATGTGGCGCTTTCATTTCAAAAATATTTCCCTTTTCATCAAGAAGCAGGGCTCCTTCTGAAGCCAAAGAAATTAAAACATTCTGCGCTCCCATGGCTTTAAGCTTTTTGGCATAGGCAATCATTTCTTCTTTTGAGTCAATGGTTACCGAAAACATTTCCTCCAACTCCTGCTTATTGGGCTTGATCAAAAATGGTTGATCCTTTAAGACATTTTTTAAAAGATCACCAGTTGCGTCAACAATGATCCGAATACCTTTATCTTTGAGCATTTTCATGATCTGCTCATAAGTATCTGCCGGTAAAGAAGAGGGAATGCTGCCAGCCAGCACAAGGGTATCCCCTGTTTTCAACAATGCTAATTTACTAAATAGCTTCTCCTGGTCTGCCATTGAAATTTCAGGTCCCTGCCCATTTACTTCACTTTCCTGGACAGCTTTAATTTTGACATTAATCCGCGAAATTCCACCTGTAATCTTAACAAAATCCGTTTGGCAGCCCAGGCTTTGTAAGCGCTTTTCAATTTCGTCACCGGTAAAACCGCCAATAAAACCCAAAGCAACATTTCTGATCCCCAGATTATTTAAGACCATCGAGACGTTAATACCCTTACCTCCGGCAAAGATCTGGTCTCCCTGACTGCGATTCACTGCCCCTTCTTTAAAGGATTCGAGTTTCACAATATAGTCGAGCGAAGGATTAAAAGTCACCGTATAAATCACTTTTTATCCACCTCCATTATTTTCGTTTCTTTTTCATAGCCTTCGAATAAAAGCTTGCTGGTAATAATTTGCGCCTCCGACAATTGCGCAAAGCTGACTGGCGTCATCACGTTGAACTTTGAAGGATCGGCCAGTACAAAAGCTTTCTGACAGCGGATCAGCGCTTCACGTTTAACTTGAGCTTCGTTGGGGTCAGGGGTACTGAATCCCGCCTGATAATCAATTCCGTTGGTTCCAAAAAATCCCTTTGAAAAGTGGTATTTCTGCAGCCCGTTGATCGCCTCAATCCCAACAACCGCATTGGTCACCGGTTTAATCTCGCCACCAATAATGATCACCCGGAGCCCTTTTCTGACCAGCTTGGTTGCAATATCCATGCCATTTGTTACAAAAACCGCCCTTGGCGCCTGAATAAATTGGATCATCGCTTCAGTAGACGTACCGGCATCAATATAAACAAAATCCTGATTGTCAATAAGACTAGCTGCCCGATGCCCAATCTTCGCTTTTTCTTCTGGAAAACGATTACTTCGCAGCGTCACTTCGTCATCTACTACAGAATATGCACCTCCAATAGCGCTTGCACCACCATGAATCTTTTTCAATTTTTTTTCCTTGTCCAGACTGGTCAGATCCCGTCGGATAGTCGATTCGGAAATATTGAGTGCCTGAGACAACTCGGTCACCGTAACCGTCTTTTTTTCATCGAGTCTTTGAAGAATTTTTGCATAACGTTCTGCACTCAGCATATGATCACCTCTTTAACTGAATCATAACACCATTTCCAATCATTGTCAATCATTTTCAGTCATTATATTTTATATTCAGTCATTTTTGATCAATAATAAGCAATGTTTGACACAATTCAAAAGAAGTTGCTTTTATCGTCAACTCTTGGCGATAGTCCAGATTAAGGACAGATAGCTTTCTCTTTATAAATATTTTCAAAAGTAACTGCTAAATAAAATTTTTAGCTTGGACACTTCCCAATAACTTGGCAAAGGTTTCTCCATTGCATTATTCAAGGCCTTTAATCTGATTGATGCCTATTTTTTTTGCAATAAAAAAACAACCACGATAAACAGATAAACGGTTTGCCATGGTTGCTTTATTGTAGAGATTAAACCAAAAATTTAATATGTTCCGGGTGATGTTTATTGGAAAATTCCACTGCCTGCTGAATCGTGTTTTCGATCATTTCACCATCAAGATTCATTAATCTGAAAAGATTTCTGATCAGAAAATAAATCATTGCCCGACCAGTGAATTTTACATCTTTTTCATAGTAATTGATAAAGAGTTCTTTTCTGGCACCATACTCAGAACGGGCAATTACTTCCAGGTCAGCTTCAATATAGTTCTTATTCAGAAAATCCAGACAAGAACGGTTTAAGGTATTCATGATATTGGTTCGTCCCTGAGGATTGACATTTTTAACCAACACTTCATAATAAAGTGTCTTGTTATGCTCATCATTTAAAATGATCTCGTAATATAAAACCAGCGCATAACAGTATTTTGTATAAAGGTTCAGATTCTCTTCCATGGTGGAAACATAGTCATACAGTGCAAGAAAAAATACGTTATAGATATCAGTAATCATATCATCTTTCTTCTTGTAATAGTAGGTGATCGTTCCCAGCTTCACATTGGCATGATCTGCAATGTCCTGAATCCCAGTTTTATTATAGCCATATTCATAAAATAGACTTCTTGCCGAGGTAATAATATTCTGTTTTGTCTGTGTTCCCTTTTTTGACTTTGCCATAACTTTCCTTTTTCTAATTTTTAATTACTCTAAAATGATTCTTATCATTAATCGTACCGAAAGTTCAGCTGCTTGTCAACTATTTGTTTTAAAAATAACAAAAATTATTTTACTAGTAAAGTATCCCGATCCAATAGATGAATATCCGAAACTGCTTCCAACACCGCAATCGCCTTTTCTCTGACCTCATCATCGATACGGATAATAATAATGGCATTCTCCGTCTTTTTCGGCAAAAATGAATAGGCATAGACGATATTAATATCCTCTTTTGTCAGGGTATCCACCAGATGGCTAAGTCCACCGGGATCATCCGATACTTCCACAGCCAGTACCGGAGTGGTTTTGCAGATAATATTATTCTTTTTGAGCACTTCAATCCCTTTATCCGTATCCTGCAGAATTAGACGGACGACACCATAATCCATGGTTTCCGCAATATTTAATGAACGAATATTAATCTGATGGTCAGCCAGAATTTTCAACATATTGTTTAATCGACCCTGATGATTTTCCAGAAAAATTGATACTTGACGAATCATAGTCTCCTCCTAAATATTTCTTAAATCAACCACACGCTGGCTTTTACCTTCGCTTCGCGGCAGGGTTTTAGGCTCAACCAGAGTAATTTTTGAACTAATTCCAATAATTGAACCAATTCGGTCGCGAATCCGTCTTTCAAGCTCTTCCAAGCCGCTAATGCGATCAGAGAACAGTTCTTCGCTTAACTCTACCTTGATTTCCAGGGTGTCCAAAGAACCGTCCCGACGAACCACCAGTTGGTAATGGGGTTCTACTTCACCGATTTCCAACAGCACACTCTCAATCTGAGTCGGGAAGACGTTAACGCCTCGAATAATTAACATATCATCGGTTCGTCCCTGCAATCGGCTGATACGTAAATGGGTTCTTCCACATTCACAAGGCTCCGCAATAATTTTAGTAATGTCTCGGGTGCGGTAACGTAAAATCGGTATCCCTTCTTTGGTAATCGTGGTAATAACCAGTTCCCCCTGTTCACCGTAAGGCAGCACTTCCAGCGTATTGGGATCAATGATTTCAGGGATAAAATGATCCTCCCAAACATGCAGGCCACTTTGAGCCTCACATTCAATTGCTACTCCAGGCCCCATAATTTCTGACAAACCATAAATATCATAGGCCTTTATTTTGAGTTTCTTTTCAATTTCCTTACGGATATTTTCCGACCAGGGCTCGGCGCCGAAGATTCCTGCCTGCAAGTTTAGGCTTTCCGGATCAATGCCGTTTTCTTTTAAGGACTCTGCCAGATAGATGGCATAGGATGGTGTGCAGGTTAAAATGGTTGACCCGAAATCCTTCATCAGCATCATCTGTTTTTGGGTATTGCCCCCAGAGATAGGGATGATTGAAGCCCCAAGGCATTCTGCCCCATAGTGGACACCCAAGCCCCCGGTAAAGAGACCGTAACCATATGCGTTCTGAATTACAGAATGCTCATTGCCACCAGTGGCCACAAGACATCTGGCCATCATATCGGCCCAGTTGGCAATATCTTTACGCGTATAGCCAACCACAGTTGGTTTACCCGTTGTTCCAGATGACGCATGGATTCTGACAATTTTTTCAAGCGGCGCCGCAAATAATCCATAGGGATAATTGTCCCGTAAATCCACCTTGGTGGTAAAGGGCAGTTTCTGCAAATCCTCCAAACTTTTGATATCTGTGGGCAGAATTCCCATTTCCTGAAAGCGATCACGATAGAAAGGGACCTCGTGGTAGATGCGATTCACCATCACCTGCAGCCGCTCCAGCTGGACTTCCTTAAGCCGCTCTCGCGGCATTGTTTCACAACTTTTGTTCCAATACATCTTATTCCTCCTCAACCTTCTGAACTTTCTGCTTATAAAAAAGACCCATCCTTCTTGTAAAAGGACGAGTCTTACTCGCTATACCACCTAAATTTTTATAACTGCCGATAATAACGGATCGGGTTTCCGGATTTGCCTACTGCTTTCAGCAATCAACTCCTGAGGGAACTTCATACCCGCCTGACTATTGGTTTCCAGCCACTCCAACTCTCTGAAAGTCAAAACCGACACTACTTTTCTCATTCAACGTTTTTTATTTTTTATTATAGTCCCTAACAAACTAACTTGCAAGCCCTTTATACAACGCCCAGGCCCACTTCACCATATGTGGCCATTTCTTTGTTCATGGATAGAGCTGCATCAACAATATTAAAGGCTAAAGCCGCGCCACTGCCTTCGCCCAGCCGCATACCCATATTCAAGAAAGGTTTGGCACCGATAAATTCCGAGCCAAAAGCTGCGCCTTTTTCTGCTGATGCATGAGAGCAGATCAGATAGTCTTTCACTTCCGGTTTTAACGTAATGGCAATCGCTGCCGCTGCTGTCGAAATGAAGCCATCCACAACAACTGGTACTTTTTTTGCTGCACCAGCCAGCATGGTTCCGGCCATTGCACCAATTTCTAAACCACCGACCTTAGCCAGCACATCAATGCCATCATTTTTATCCGGTTTATTTAACGCAATGGCATCTCGAATAACCTGGGCTTTAACCAGCATTTTTTCTTCCGATAAATTGGCTCCGGCACCTGTTAATTCGCCGGCATCCACATCGCCTAAAACTGAGAAAATAGCCGCACTGGGGGTTGTGTTGCAAATTCCCACTTCGCCTGTACCAAGAATCTGGTAACCGTTGCCGATGGCACGATTAGCCATATCAATCCCGGCTTCCAAGGCGGCAATCGCTTCATCCCGAGTCATGGCTGCTTCCACTCGCATATTGGCTGTCCCTTTGCGGATTTTTTTATCTAGAATCCCACCTTTGGGATCGATATCACAAATCATGCCCACATCGCAGACAAAAACATCTGCACCGGCTTGCTTAGACAATGCCGCAACACCACTTTTACCAGCCACACACATATTAGCCATTAAAGCCGTTACTTCCTGAGGCGCAGCTGCCACACCTTCAACAAAGACGCCGTGATCGCCAGCAAAAACTAAGACAGCCTTTTTTGACAGATCCGGGTGCATCTGACCAGTAATCCCAGCCACTGAGACAGCAATATCTTCAAGAACCCCTAAAGAGCCTACCGGTTTCAACAAAAAATCTACCCGTTCCCGGGCCTGTTTCATCATTTCCTGATCAACCGGCGCAATAGCCGCCAGGGTCTTTTCCAATAACTCCATTTTTCTACCTCTTATTTCGTTTTTTACTTATTATAGCACAAACATTTATGCATTTGAATTTTAATTACTGGCAAGGGGAATTTCAACCTGAAATAATACCCCCGTATTTAAATTTTGGGCACTGACAGTGCCTCCGTGACAGCCAATTATTCCTTTCACAATGGCCAAACCCAGCCCTGTGCCTTTTTTCCCAGATTGGGCAGTGTAAAAATATTCAAAAATATCTTGAAGTTCCGCCTCAGGAATGGCTTTCCCATCATTATAAATACTTAAACGCCAATTCTGATTGACAATCTGACTCGTAATCTTTATTTTACCATTTTCGGGTTCTAAATGTTTGATGGCATTGCCGATAATATTTTTGAAGACCTGTTCCATTCGACTTTGATCAACGTTTATTTGCTGCAAAGCCGAGTTTTCCAGCTCAAAATCAATGTCTGACTGAGCGATGGTAAATGGTTTCAAACTATTCTCAAGAAAGACATCAATATCCGTTTTTTCCCGTTTAATCTGATAAACACCAGCCTGCATCTGAGAAAGATCCAGCAGATCAGAGGCAATGCCACTGATTTTATCGGTTTCTTTCTGGATCAGCTGAAAATATTCCACCTCTTCCCCGCGATTTTGCGGAATTTCATCTTCCAGAGCCTCAGCATAACTTTTGATAATTGCCAAAGGCGTTTGAATTTCATGGGAAACATAAGCGGTGAAGCGTTTACGCATCTGATCCATGGTTCTTTCTTTCGAAAGCTCCACTTTTAAATGTTCAATCGAAGATTCAAGTTCATCGGAAATCTGGTTAAGGGTTGCCCCCAGTTGTCCCACTTCATCTTTTCTTTTGCCAATATACTTATTGTCAAATTTAAGCGCGCCCATGGATTCAGCAATATTTTTCAGTTCAATAATCGGTTTAGAAATACCCCGGGCAAAAAAGAATGAAAAAATGATCAATAAAACAAAAACAATCAGGAAGAAAAACAACAAAAAATCAGACACCACATCGATGACTTCATGAACGGAATAAAGAGGAATTCGACCGGTCACCTGAACACCGTCATTGGTGGTTTCCATATAAGTCAGCCATTCGACTTCCGTATTTTCCGTCTGTAGAATGGTAATGAAGCTCTCCCCTGAATCATATTCAGCGACCTGTTCTTCAAAGGATTGATGTAAATGCTCGCCATTTTCATAACCCGGTGAAGTCGTTGTTCCGCTTCCAGCACCTGAACCAGAGCCGCTGCCAGAGCCACTGCCAGAAGCGTTTCCCGCGCCATTTCCGGTGCTTGTTTCCGTGGTGCTTTCTAAGCTTGTTTCCCCTGTATCACTGGCGTGATTGCCATTTCCAGACTGATTGCCGTGATTTTCAGCCGTAAGCAGCTCAAGACCTGAAAAGATATTCGCTGCATCAGCAACCAGAATGGGATCACCTGGCTGCCATTTAGACTCAGTGGTTTGCTGGATCATCTCCACCACCATTCCTTCTTCATTATATGAAGCAATCAGATTTTCTAAATCTTGGGTCACACCATTTTCATTATACATGGCAACGATCATATGAACACGTATTTCCATATCATCTACTCTTCTTTGTGTATAATAGACTTCAAAATAACTACTTAAAATATAGTAACTCAGACCCATCAAGACCATAAAAAACAGTACCAGGTAAGTCATCATGCGCGAAAAAATTGATTTTCTCATGGTACAAACTTATATCCAACCCCCCGAATCGTCTGGATATACTCTCCTTCCTCCTGCAGTTTTTTTCTCAGCCGTTTGATGGTTGTATCTACGACTCGAATTTCACCATCATAATCATAACCCCAAATCCGCTCCAAAATCTGTTCCCGGGAAAGGGCCAATTTCTGATTATTGATTAAGTATAGCAGCACTTCATATTCTTTTTGCGTTAAATTAGCATCCTGATCTTGAATCAAAACCAAATGTTCCTTTGGAAAAATTTTGAGTCCTGCAAATTCAATCCGGTCATCGCTACTTAAACGTCCACTTCTTTTTAAAAGCGCTTTAATCCGGACCAGAAGTTCCCGACTGCTAAAAGGTTTGGTCACATAATCATCAGCTCCCCCTTCAAAACCGGTAATTTTATCGTCCTCTTCGCGCCGAGCGGTCAGCATAATAACTGGTACCTGGTCCGTTTCACGAATATTTTTAAGGACCTCAAAACCATCCATTTTGGGCATCATCACATCTAAAATCAAACAGTCCGGCTGAAACTCAGCCCATTTATCCAAGGCGTCCTCTCCGTCAACCGCGGCGATTCCTTCATACCCTTCCTTTTCCAAATATCTTAAAATAATATCTCTGAGCTTTTTTTCGTCTTCAGCGACCAGTATTCTTATCCCATTCATTTTATTCTCCTTCAACCCTTCAAAACAAAACGCTTTTACAAAACTTTCCTTCTATATTCTATTATAGCCAATTTGATGTCAAACTCATGTCATTTTTTATTTTTTTCTGACACAGAACTGACACAGGGCTTTTTTATAATACAAATAACAAATTAATTACGGAGGAAAAACATGAAAAAGAAACTGATTTTAGCAACAACTTTAGTCCTGATGCTGGCTACCGCCGGAACCACAATGGCGGCTGGTCATGGCGGCGAAAGCGGAAGACATGGTAACGGCAGTGGGGTCAGACAGGAACAGTGTCTGCAGGATGGCAGCGGTTTGCAAGACGGTACCGGTAATCAGTATGGTGGCGGCAATGGTAGCGGAGACGGCGTTTGTGACGGTACCGGCTCTGGTAACGGCAACGGCGTTTGTGACGGGAGCTGTCTGGTATAAAACAGCCGAATTCGATAACCAATTCAAAAAAAACCGATTATCATTTTGATAATCGGTTTTTTTCTTAAAATGATCCCTGTTTTAACTTCTCGGTGAAATCCGTCATCGCTTCTGATATTTTAATCTGTTGCGGACAGACTTCTTCACACTGTTTACATCCGATGCAGGCCGAAGGCTGTTTATCTTTCCCCATAGCCATCAGCGCAAAGGGGGCAATAAAGCCACCGCCGGTAAAGAAATGTTCGTTGTAAAGATTAAGTAGCTTGGGAATCTCCAGTTGCTGAGGACAATGGCTTAAACAATAGCCACAGGCCGTACAGGGAAGAGCAATTTTTTTAACCATCTCATCAGCAATGGATAATAAGGCAGTTTCTTCTTTTTCCGATAGCGCTTTTTCCTCACTAAAAGTCTCAATATTTTCTTTTAGCTGATCAAAGCTCGATGCCCCAGTTAAAATCATTTTCACTTCCGGAATACTTAAAAGGAAACGGAAGGCCCAGGCTGGAATCTTTTCGTCCGGGCGTAGCGCTTTAAGTTTTTCTTCGTCTGCCTCGGCCAATGAGGCCAGCTGTCCACCCCGGAAAGGCTCCATAACCCAAACCGGCAATTGATACTGAGATAACAAGTCAATTTTTCCTTTAGCATCCTGGAAAGACCAGTCAATATAGTTTAACTGAATCTGAGCAAACTCCATGTGTTGGCCATTAGCCTTGAGGAAACGCTCTATCACTTCGTAGCTGCCGTGAGCGGAAAATCCCAGATGGCGAATTCGACCGCTTTCCTTCTGTTTAAGCAGATAATCAAGAATACCGTTTTGAGGATCAAGATAGGCATCAATGTTTAATTCACAAACATTATGGAACAAATAGAAATCAAAATAGTCAACTTGACACTTTTTCAGCTGTTCTTCAAAGATTGCTTCGACTTTACCCATATTGGACAAATCGTAACCGGGAAATTTATCTGCCAGATAAAAGGAATCCCGTGGGTACTGACGCAGCACTTTTCCCATTACATTTTCTGATTGGCCAAAATGATAGGCATAGGCTGTATCATAATAATTAACACCATTTTCCATAGCATAAGCTACCATTTTTTTTGTTTGTTCCACATCAATATTGGCATCATTCTCATCAAGTTTGGGTAGCCGCATGGCACCCATTCCCAGTGCCGATAATTTTAATTCCTGAAAAGTTTTGTAAATCATTTAAATCTCCTTTTTTACTTCATTTTAACTAAAACAAATCGCTTTCTTAAGCTTCTTTATATATCAGCATACACTCTAGAGTTAGCTCTAAGTCAAGAGCTTTTAAGAAATTCTTAAACTTTTAATTCTTACTTGACTTGGAGCCAACTCAAAAGTGTAACATTATCCTAGTAAATTTAGTAAACTGTTTCTAAGGAGACGCATTATGACATCTATGGTAAAAGGCCTAATAATCGGTCTGCTCTTTGGTATCCCTTCAGCTACAGTTGGTGCCTTGGTGACAAAACGAATATTGAATTGCCTAATCTATATGACTAAAACGTATATATTTGTGAATTTATTTTCCAGTCATTTCGATAAGTTATACAAAAAAACGAAGTGCCAAAGATTAAAGCGAATCTTTGGTCACATCGTTTGATTAAACTAATTTCTGTGTTCTAGAAAATCGGAACCACTGCGCCATCATAATTTTCATTAATGAAATCTCTAACCTGATCACTAGTTAAGGCTTTCATTAAGGCGACTGTTTTCTCGCTGTTCTCTTCACCTTCTCGAACAGCGACGATATTAGCAAACGTCTGCGCCGCTAGCGAATCCTTTTCTTCTTTGACCAGAGCATCGGTATCCGCATTAAGACCTGCTTCAATCGCATAATTTCCATTAATAACTGCTAAATCCACATCCTGCAAAGATCTGGCCAACTGAGCTGCTTCCAGTTCTGTAAAGCTTAGGTTTTTAGGATTTTCAACAATATCTTTGGGGGTCGCTTCAAGCCCTGCCGCTTCATCCAGTTTGATTAAACCAATGGTTTCCAAAAGCAGTAAAGCTCTGGCTTCATTGGTTGTATCATTCGGAATGGCAATTGACGCACCGTCAGCCAAATTATCCAAGGATGTTGTTTTTCCTGGATAAAGTCCCAACGGTTCATAGTGAATAGCACCGGCGCTAACTAAGCTGGTAGCGTTTTTTTCATTAAAATCTTCTAGGTATGGCAAATGCTGGAAATAATTGGCATCCAATTCTCCATTTTCCAGCGTTAGATTTGGCTGAACATAATCGGTAAATTCCTGAATCTCTAGGGTATAACCGTCCTCTGCCAGAACATCTTTAGCAACTTCAAGAATTTCCGCATGAGGTGTCGGACTGGCACCAACCACAATCGTCTTGTCGGCATCACTACTCTCTTCTGTGCTGGCTCCACAACCGGCAAACAGCAGAAGACTTGCCACTGCTAATAAAACAACAAACCATTTTTTCATTTTTTCTCTCCTTTTCTTTTACTGGTAGTGTCAAGTAAAACACCCCTATTTTTTTATAAAACCTATATTTACAGGGTTTTCGAAGTTTTTTCAAATAAAAAAACAATGACCCCCTGTTTTC